>JBOHHD010000656.1:0-4225 GCA_050700515.1 Pseudonocardiaceae bacterium | reverse complement strand
CGTGGATGGTGCTCATCATCGCCCAGCCTGTGCCGGCCACGCGGTCGGCGTGGAACTGGGCCAGCTCGATTAGGCTCGTCGCGTCATCGAGCTGACCGAGGTCCACCGATTGCTGGGACAGGTTGGTGAACACATGAGCACGCAGTGTCCAGTCCTGGGCTTGCTCGGCGCAGTACAACCCCAAATGAAAGCAGGGCCGCGCCGTGTTGTGGCGCTCAGCGTCCACATCACCCCACCCGGCCACCTGGGCGAGCGATCCTACCGCCGAGTACAGCTCAGCGCGGACGGCGTTCTCCGCCTGACCGCGTAGCAGCCCGGCCGCCCACCGTAACTGCGCGAACAGTGGCTCCCGGCAGGCATCACCGCCATAGCGGTCCCACCATTCCCGGAACAATTCGGTGGCGAAGCGGACCTGTTCGACCTCGGTGCGTCCGACGCGGACCGGCGGATCATCCGGTTCGGTGGCCAGGGCCAGCACCTCAGCCACCGGGTCGGGCAGGGCGGCGTCCAGCCCGGACATCCCGAGGAACGCACTGGTACTCAGGCGGATGAACTGATCACGTCGCGTGGGGTCCACCTCCTGCCGAGCCTCGGCTCCAGCGTCCACGGTATCGGGCCGGTGGCGGTAGTAGAAGCCGAGTTCGGCGTCGGTGACCGCGCCCAGCACCTCGCGCAATGCCGCCCGGTAGCGGGCATTGGGCCAGGTGATGACCCCGCGTTCGAATTTGCTGAGGTGCTCGGCGTCGATCGCGGCTTCTTTCCCGAACAGCCGCCAATACACCTCGCGCACCACTTGAGCCAGTTGGTCCTGAGTCAGCCGACGTTCCCGGCGCGCCCCGGACAGCCGCCAGTTCGGCTCCCGCTGCACCACATCTCCCACCGGTGTCCCCTTCCCCAGTTTGATGACCGCCCGTGCCCGTGCCACCCCGAAAGGTGGCAGCGCGGGCACGCTATCGGGATCTCGATGCTGTTGGGCGCGGTTCGCTCGGGACACGACCACCAGCGGTGATCCTCCGAGTCAGACGGTGGGTACTTCGGTGGTTCGCCGCAATTACCGAGCGTCGCTCTGAGTGGATCTCCCTGCCGGTGGGTGCGCCACTGCACCACGGTGGGAGGTGGCGCGTCCAACTCCCCTGACGTGACGCGCTTGGGTACCGGTGGCCCGGCCTCACTCCCCCCGGGCCGGGTCGCCGACCCACCACTTGACCGAGAGGACGTCATGACCCGCCAGTGGCCCGAGATCGTCACCCAGCGCCGCGCGGTGATCGACACGCACACCGCCGAGGGTGAAACCTGCACCCTGATCGCGGTGCGCCACCCGAACGGCCGGCTCGGCCTCTACTACCACGGCTCCACGCGCTCCTCAGCGAGGCTCCCACTCCCCGTATACGACAAACTCATCGCCGCCCGCACCCGCCTGACCGCCTAGCGTCGGACATCTCGCGCAGACTTATCCGCTTCCTGCACCAGTAGGGCTTCACTGATCGGGGGTACTCGGCATCGTCGAGCATGGTGGTCTCGTCGAACGGCTCCTCGCCACAGCAACGACCGGTGAACCAACTGTCCACAATGCCCACAAGTAGAAGCAGAACCATGACCGCGCAAAGAACTCCCAGTATGACGGGAAGGTTCACCATCTCGAAGGCTTTCGACTTCAGCGCGAGCCACGAGCTGCGGCTGTTGTCCGAAATGCACAAGTGCACCCGAAACCACGGTCACAACTACGTCGTGACGTTGACGCTCACCGCCGACCGGCTCAACGAGTATGGTTTCGTGACTGATTTCGGTGACCTCGCGCCGTTCGGCGACTACCTGAAGGCGACCTTCGATCACCGACTGATCAACGATCAGGTCGACTTCCATCCCACCAGCGAGCTGCTGGCGTTCCACTTCGGGCGCTGGTTCATCGACAACCTCGAGCCGCATATCCACGGTCGTCTGGTGTCGGTCCGGGTCTCGGAGACACTCACGTCCTCAGCGCTGTGGGAAAGGGCCGATGCTTCATGACCGTACTGCCGTTTCTTCCCGACAGCGTCGAAGGCACCGCCATCCTCGCCGAGAAGTTCGAGTCATTCCAGGGCGAAGGCCCACTGACCGGCCAGCGCTGCGTATTCGTGCGGTTCTCCCGCTGAGACCTCAATTGCGGTTGGTGCGACACCAAGTACACCTGGGACTGGACCCACTACCACCCCACCGATGTCAGCAGGCGTGTTCCGATATTGGAGCTGCTCGGCTGGATCAGCGACCGCGACGTCGACCTGCTGGTCATCACCGGCGGCGAGCCGATGCTCCAACAGCCCGCGATGACCGCCCTGGCCGTTGGAGTCGGTGATCACGTGCGAGTGCAGGTCGAAACGAACGGCACCCAGATTCCCGAGCCCACGCTGACCGCGCTGGTGGACCTGTGGGTGGTCAGCCCGAAGCTCGCGAACTCTGGTGTGAACTATTCCAGGCGGATCGTGCCGCCAGCGCTCACTGCGTTCACCGCGACCGGCCGGGCCGCGTTCAAGTTCGTCGTCACCGACCCCGATGCCGATTTCGACAAGATCGGCGCTCTGGCTGCAGAGTTCGGTCTGGCGCCGGTGTGGGTGATGCCCGAGGGTGACACTTGCGAGACGGTTCTCGCCGGGATGAGCGCCATTTACGGCCCTGCCCTGGCCCGCGGCTGGAACGTCGGCACACGGCTGCACATCTTGACCGGAGCGAGGTAACCCATGACGGACTCGGCGATCGCGCTCGACCTTACCTGGACCGAGCTGGATTACCACGTCGCCGCCCTCGCTGAGCGCATCCGGCAGGACGGTGTTCCGCAGGTGGTGATTGGGATCCTGCGTGGTGGCATGGTGCCCGCCGTGCTGCTGGCTCACCGCCTCGGCGTCCGCGACGTGCGTGGCATTGAGGTCATCCGCACCCTTACCGACGGTCCGAACGGTCCGAAGGCTTCTCATCCCCAAGTCACCAATCCCGCTTCTCTTGGCACCCTTCCCGCCGAGGCCGATGTCCTGATAATCGACGATGTCGCTGGATCGGGCGCCACCCTCCACACCGCGGCCGCTCTGCTCTCGGACTCCGCCGGCCGCGTCCGCCGCGCGGTGGTCGTGGTCAACATCATCAACTGGAACAACGCCAACCCGGCTACACCGCAAGAAGTCCAGGACTACGTCGGTACGACGTGTGCCGGATGGGTCTGCTTTCCGTGGGAGGTTCGATGAATGGCACTGAAGAACTCGGCAGCGGGTACCGTCCCCTTCCGGGCACGCCGATGGTTGGCGTCTACTCCGCCAACCAGATGGACGACTTCTACACAGCCTTGGCCTCCGGCGAAGTCAAGCCGACCGGCATTATGAACTACCTGCAGCGGCTGCTGATCACTGATCGGTGCCGTCCCGGTGATCGCGTGGTGGACGTGTGCTGCGGGCGCGGTTTGCAGTTACCGGTGTTCTATCGGTACCGGCCCGACCTGGCTGGCTACGTCGGCCTGGACATCAGCCCGGATAACCTCGCCGAGGCCGCCGTTCGTCAAGCCGTGCTGGACAGCAACAGGGCGCGGGAGTTCTCCGTCGACTTCCACCAGTGCGACGTGGCCGAGCCGTGGCCCGAGGTCGGCGAGTTCGACGTCGCGATCTACACCTCGGCCTTGGAGCACCTGCCCCGTGAGCTCGGTATCGCCAGCCTGCGCCACACCACCGCCGCGCTCGCCCCGAACGGCCGGCTGTACCTGTCGACCCCAAATACCCCCGGCTTGCCGCCTCGCAAGCTCCAGTACGACGTCCACGTTTACGAGTGGTCACATGAGGAACTGATCGGCGTGCTGGACGAGGTCGGCCTGGTGGTGGAGAACGTGGTCGGCATCCTGCCTCCCATCCCAGAGAAGGTCGAGACTGCTGTGGCGCGGCGCCATGGCAGCCAGGCGGTCGAGTTCTACCGGCACATGCGCGAGTTCGCTCCCGCGGCGCTGCTCGGCCCCGTGATCGCCACTACGCTCAGCGAAGACGCGATCGAGGTGCTGTACGTCTGCTCCCGGAAACCCGCATGATCATGCCCGCTACGACCACCACGTGGGTGTGCATCGAAGGACCGAACGGCGTCGGCAAGACCCATCTCCTGCGGGCACTGGCGACTCGGCTCGGCCCGCGCTGTCAGCTCCTGACCGAGCTGACCGATGCCGAAGGCGATCACGTCTCGGCCCAGGTGATCAAAGCTCTGTCCATCGGCAAGTCGTTCC
>JBOHHD010000655.1:0-1708 GCA_050700515.1 Pseudonocardiaceae bacterium | reverse complement strand
GCCCCACCGGGACCAGCAGCGTTCCCGTCCCCGGACCGCGTGGACCGGCCAGGACGAACTCGAAACGCCACGTGCCCTCCTCTGGTAGAGCCACAATGTCCAGACCCCACGAATCGCGCGCCCGTGGATGCCGGACCAGTGCCCGACCCTGCGGCCCGGCGCTCTGCACGTTCGGCTGGAACTCCGCGCCGGAGGGTCCTGTCATCTGGAGCGTGCCGTTCAGGTCAGCGATACCACCGGCGGGGGTGAACAGGAAATCAAGTGATCGCTCCGCGGACAGTGGCCACTCGGAGAACGACACCCGCATCTGATACGGCCCGACGTCGGTGGTCTCGGTGTGCACCACAGTCACCGGTGGCTGGGCCTGCGCGGCCGGTGCGGCGAGCAACCCGGCCACCACCAGCACCAGGACGAGCACCAGAGGGCGGAGCCCCGCCTTCGCGCGCATCATGCCTCCTGTCCCACAAGATCGCTCCGGACGGCGACGGGCGGATGTTCGGTGGCGTCCAGCCTGCGTAACCCGGTGCCCCAGCGCCAGGCCAGCCAGCCGACCAGCGCACCGACCGGCAGGGATCCGACGAAGATCACGGGTCCGATCCCCGCACCGCCTAGCTGCACCGCGTAGCTCACCGTCAGCACCACAGCCAGCACCGCCCCGAGCGCCGGTACGGCCCGGTGCGGTGCGGCGTGGCGCGAGCGCACCGCCCACAACCCCAGTTCCAGCAACAGCGCACCCAGCAGCACGCCCCAGGGGGCGATCAGCACCAGTTCCACCACCGAGTTGTCGGCGAAGTCGCGCATCGACAGCCCGAGCGAAGCGGCGTATGCGGCGGTGGCCCATGGCGCGAACACCCAGGCCAGCCCCAGTAGCACGCTGTAGACCAGCCCGGTCAGCGCAGCCCACCCCGGGGCCCGCAGCACCGCGGCGACCAGCAGCAGGCCCATGGTGGCCACTGCCATGGTGGCCAGCACGAAACCCGTCCACCCGATGAACGGCAGCACGGCGAGCACCAGGGTGACCATGCCGCTCAGCACGTTCGCGACGGCCACCACCAGCCCGATCCGGCCGGCCCGGTAGCGGCGCAACGCGGCGAACACCACCACCGAGCCGACCGCGGTGATCATCGAACACAATGACATGCCGATGTGCGGCGGTGAGGTGAGCGTGGCGTCGAAGCCGTACACGTCGTGCCACCACAGGTCGCTCAAACCGTAGAGCAGTTGCCCGGACGCGCCCAGCCCGGCGATCAGAAAGCCGACCGGCGCGGCGAAGGTGCCGAACACCTGCACCGTGCGGCCGGTGACGGCGGCCCGGCCCGGCCCGGCGAAGGTGTTGCGCAACACCACCCCCAGCGCCACGAACCCCCCGGCGGCGATACCGATGTAGAGCATCAGGTGCGGCGCGGTGAAGAAGGTGTCCGGGCCGACCACGGTGTGCCATTGGATGTCCCACTGCGCGCCCAGACCCTCGACGATGCCCGCTAACAGCAGCGCGAAGCCCCCTATCACCAGGAACCGATCACCGATGGTGTTCGGCTTTGTGCTGTTCGTCAGCATGGGATCTCCCTTCGCCCTCGACCACGTCGATCGTCAACGGCGTGGTGTGAACTTCGAAATCTCTGGCGTACTGCACCCACGCCAGGTACCGGCCCGGCGCAGGGAAGGTGAACGCGAAGCGCAGCCGCGGGCCGTAGTGCGCGACGGTCTC
>JBOHHD010000654.1:0-2470 GCA_050700515.1 Pseudonocardiaceae bacterium | reverse complement strand
CGGCGCGGCTGCCCCGCGTGGCGTTCGAAGCGGTCCGCGCGGCGCTGGGCCGCGACCGGCCGGTGCTGGTCCAGGTACCCCGCCGCGGCTATGTGCCCGCGCTGGCCTGCCGGCAATGCCGGACCCCGGTCCGTTGCCGGCGCTGCGCGGGTCCGCTGGCGCTGCCCGGCAATGCCGAGGGTCCCCTGACCTGCCGGTGGTGCGGTGTCCCCGAGGCCGGCTATCGGTGTTCGACCTGCGGGTCGCGGCGGTTGCGGGCAATGGCGGTCGGCGCGGGGCGCACCGCAGAGGAGCTCGGCCGCGCCTTCCCGGGGGTGCCGGTGCGCAGCTCCGGGGGGGACCAGGTGCTGGCGGACATCCCGCCGGGGCCCGGGCTGGTGGTCGCCACCCCTGGCGCGGAGCCGCTGACCCGCTATGGGGCGGCGCTGTTGCTGGATGCGGCCGCCTTGGTGGCGCGTGCCGACCTGCGCGCCGCCGAGGAGGCGCTGCGACGCTGGATGACCGCGGCCGCGATGGTGGACCCGGCTGCCGAGGGCGGCCGGGTGATCGTGGTCGCCGATACCTCGCTGGTCCCGGTGCAGGCGCTCATCCGGTGGGATCCGGCCGGCCATGCCCGCGCCGAGCTGGCGGCCCGCACCGAGCTCGGCTTCCCACCTGCGGCGCGCATCGCCGCCGTCGACGGCACCCCGGACACGCTGGCCGATCTGGAAACGACGGTGGACCTGCCACCAGGGGCGCAGCTGCTGGGCCCGGTCCCGCTGCCGGCCGGGCGGGCAGCCTCCGATGGCGAGCGGGAGCGATTGCTGATCCGGGTGCCTCGCTCGCAGGGCCGTGCCCTGGCCAGCGCGCTGGCGGCCTTGCAGGCCGCGCGCAGCGCCCGCAAGTTACCCGACCCGTTGCGGATCGAGCTCGATCTGCCTGCCGGTTCATGAGCGACTCAAGGCATACTGCCCCTGTGCCTCTCCAGCCCCTCAGACTCTTCGGCGACCCGGTATTGCGTGCTCGTGCGGATGAGGTGGTCGACTTCGACAAGGAACTCCGCAACCTCGTGCGTAACCTGTGGGACACGATGGTCGAGGAGGGCGGAGCCGGGCTGGCTGCCCCTCAGCTGGGTGTCTTGCTGCGGGTGTTCACCTACAACTGCGACGGATTCACCGGGCATCTGGTCAACCCGACCTTCGAGGTAGTGGGCGAAGAGATGCAGGAGGGCCCGGAAGGCTGTTTGTCGATCCCGGGATTGACCTGGGACTGTCGGCGCCACCTACACGTCCTGGCCCGGGGGCAGGACCAGTACGGTGAGCCGGTCGAGGTGGCGGGTACCGAATACCTGGCTCGGGCGCTCCAGCACGAGACCGACCATCTCGACGGCGTGCTGTTCATCGACCGGCTCGACCCCGAAACCCGCAGACAGGCCATGCGGGAGATCCGGGAGGCGCCCTGGTTCGGGGCGATCGAGCCGGTGGTCAAGGTCAGTCCGCACCCCCTGCTCGGGAAAGCGCGCTGAGCGGTGCGGTTGGTGTTCGCAGGCACCCCTGAGGTGGCGGTGCCCTCGCTGCAGGCGCTGCTGGAGTCCGAGCGACATACCGTCGTCGCAGTCCTGACCCGGCCCGACGCGCCGGCCGGACGGGGACGTCGGGCGACCCGATCCCCGGTCGGCGTCCTGGCCGATCAGGCCGGACTGGAGGTGCTCACCCCGCGCCGCCCGTCCGAGCCGGACTTCCTGGATCGGCTTGCCGCGCTCGCCCCGGACTGTTGCCCCATCGTCGCCTACGGCGCCCTGGTGCCCTCCTCGGCATTGGCGATTCCCCGGTACGGGTGGGTCAACCTGCACTTTTCGCTGTTGCCCGCCTGGCGTGGGGCCGCTCCGGTGCCCGCCGCGATCCGGCACGGGGACGCCATCACCGGTGCGTCCACCTTCGCCCTGCAGGAGGGGCTGGACACGGGCCCGGTCTACGGAACGCTCACCGAGCAGATCGGACCTCAGGACACCGCTGGTGAGCTGCTCGCCCGCTTGGCCGAGGCCGGCGCCACGCTTCTGGTGTCCACCCTGGACGGAATCGCCGACGGGCAGCTCAGCCCGAGACCGCAGGGCGGCGACGGGGTCTCCTACGCCCCGAAACTCACGGCCGAGGATGCCCATGTGGACTTCACCGCCCCGGCCTTCGCGGTGCATCGCCAGATTCGCGCCATGACCCCCGTACCCGGTGCCTGGGTCTCCTTCCGGGACCAGCGCCTGGGGCTGGGACCCGCGCTGCTCGCCGATGCCGACGAGCTGGAACCCGGGGAGATCCAGGCGGGCAAGCGGAAAGTGTTGGTCGGTACGGCCAGCGGAGCGATCGAGCTGGGTGAGGTCACCGCGCCGGGCAAGCGGGCAGTGCCGGCGGCGGACTGGGCTCGTGGCGCCCGGCCGAAACCGGGGGAGCGGTTCAGGTGAGCATGCAGATTCAGCCGACCGAGGTCACCCGGTGAC
>JBOHHD010000653.1:0-4510 GCA_050700515.1 Pseudonocardiaceae bacterium | reverse complement strand
GACCCCGGGCCTCCAGCCGGTCCCGCGCGCCACCGCTCCAGCTTGTCGCGCAGCGACCGGCTGCGGTCGCGTGCCGGTCCAGGGCGGTGTCCAGACCGCGCAACTGTTCCCGCCGGGCCGCCAGTTTCTCGGCCTCGACCGGCAAGGTTGTGGACAGCGGCCAGCGCCATGAGTTCGCGACGCTTACCTGCCTCGATCGCCCGGGCGTGCACCGCCGTCGCTTCGGCCTCAGCGCTGCGCCGCTGCGCACGCTCCACGGCCTCGGTGCGTTCGTCGAGCCGGGTCCAGGCGGTCAGCAAATCCTGGTAAGGCGGCTCTTCGGCAAGCCATGCCTCGAGTACCGACCAGCTGTCGCGGATCACCCGTTCGGCCGCACCCGCGTGCTGCTGCTCGGTCGCCACCGCGATTCGCTCGTCCAGCTCGGCCAGCCGGCGTGCCCGCTCGGCGGCGCACCCCGTCCGCGTCCGATGATCGTCCCGCTCCGCCGATGAACCAGGCTTGCAGGCCACGCCAGTCATCCGGGTGCAGTCCCGGCGCGCGGGTGGCCACCCGCCCCTCCAGGTCCAGCAGCCGCTGCCCCTGGTTGGCCCGCCCGCAGAGCGCCTCGATGTTCGGTTCCAAGTCGCGCAGCGCGTCGGCCAGCTGTGGCAGGTGCCGGGCAATCTCATCGACGAATCGCTGCAGGTAGTCCAGCAGCGCGGTCTTGAACGCCTGGAACTCCGTGCGGTCGAGGTCGTAGCGCACCAGCACCTGGGACAGGTAGGTGTAGAAATCCCTGGTCGAGGACACCAATCGCTCGAACTGGGCGAACAGCGTGCCGATCGCCCGGGCCACCTCGTCGGGATCGGCGGCGGCCAGGCTCGCTTCGTCGTAGCGGCCGAGCTCGGTGAGACCCTGCAGGATCCCGCCCAGCATTTCGGTGGAGACCTCGCGAGCGGCCTCGGCATAGCCGAGCAGGTCCTCGACGTACCGGTGCACCAACTCGCCGCGCTGGGTGAGCTGGTAACGCGCCCGGTTCTGCAGGTACTCGCGCAGGTTACGGGCCTCGGACTCGCGCGGACTACGAGCGAGATTCCCATGGGCAACCAGGTAGGACAGCCGTTCGTCGACCGTGTCGACGCTCAGCTCCAGGCCTTGGTCCGCAAGCCGCGCCGCGACCTCGGCGGCCGACTGGTCCGACAGCAATCCGGAAATCGCCCCGATGAAGGTACGCATGATCGCGATATAACTGGCCGCCTCCTCGTTGACGGCATAACGCAGTGCTTCGAGTCGAACCCGCTCGGCCTGAGCCAGACCCGACTCGTTCCGATCCTCCACGGCGCGAGCGTATCGACGGCCACCGACAGATCGACCGCCCAGGTCATCCGGGCGCGGCAACGCTAGCGGAGCGTCAGCGCGCTGGTGGTGGCGATGTAACTGGCCACCGCGAACAACAGAACGGCGAATGCCCGATGGAGGGTGCAGTGAGGCAGCCGGTCGGCGATGGACTTTCCGGCGAACGAGCCGGCCACCGCGGCGATCGTGAAGGGAATGATCACCGCCCAGTCGAAATGTGCCTGTCCGGCGCGGGCAGCCAGGGACGCGGCGGAGTTGATAGCGATGATGACCAAGGAGGTGCCCACGGCTGTGGACAAGGGCAGTCCGAGCACGAGAACGAGAGCCGGAACGATGACGAACCCACCACCGATGCCGAAGAAACCGGTGAGGAACCCCACCGCGAGGCCGGCGAGCACTATCTTGACGATGACCACCACCCGGTGGCGTCCGCGCCTCTGCTCGGGCGGCACGGCGGAGCCGACCGCGGAAGTCGACTGATCGTGATGACCGGGTGATTCTCGATGCGCCTGGATGAGCATCCCCACGGCGGCCAGGATCATGACGGCGGAGAAGCCCAGCAACAGGACGTGTTCCTCGATGCGGCGGTTCAGTGCGGTCCCGGCGAAGGCGGCGACGATTCCGCAGACACCGAAGGCGATACCGGTGCGCCAGTGGACCGGCACGGAACGGGCGTGATCGGCCGCGCCGACGAGCGCGGTGAGCCCGACGATGACCAGGCTGCTGGTCGTGCCGTCCTGGGCGCTCTGGCCGAGCAGGTAGACCAGGGCCGGCACAGCGAGAATCGCCCCGGCGCCGCCGAGGCCGCCGAGAACCGTGCCGATGAGCAGGCCGAGCCCGATGGCGGCCAGGATGCTCACCCAACGGTCTCCGGTCGGTCGTCGCCGAGGGTGGAGGTGAGCCGGTATCCGTCGCGGGCGGAGAACTGGACGCTGACGGTGAACCGGTCGCCGCGCACCAAGGTGTGCCGCCACTCGGTGGGCTTATCACCCGAACAGCCGAGGCGGTCGATGGCGAAGGCGCCGACGCCGGTGCCGATCCCCAGCAGAGTGCGTTCCGCGGCGGTGGGGACGACGGCGCGGAGGTGTTCCTGCCCTCCGGAGAGCCGGACGCCGCAGCGGCGGGCGAGCTCGTCGTAGAGGGCGGTGTGGGTGAAGTCAGCCTCCAACAACGGTGTCGCCAGCGACGCGGGGAGCCAGACCCGGTCCACCGCGAGGGGTTCCTCGGCGGCCAGGCGCAACCGCTCCAGGTAAAACAGCGGTGTGGCCTCGGCAAGCCCGAGGCGGGCGGCGACGATCCCGTCGGCGCGCACGTCGAGCACCCGCACGACGCTGCGCTGCACCTGTCCGGCCGTCTCGACCGAGGCGAACAGGCTGTAGAGGGTGCCCAAGGGTTGCTCGATCACCGCGGACCCGGCCACCCGGGACGCCCGGCCACGCTCCGCTGTCACGATCCCCTCGGCGCGCAACTGGCGCAGCGCCGCACGCACGGTGTGCCGGCTGACCGTGTACTCGGCGACCAGGGTCAGCTCGCCGGGGAAGGTATCGGTGAACTCACCGGCGTTCAGGCGTCGCCGCAGGTCGGCATGCACCTGGGCCCACAACGGCAGCGCGTTGGCGCGGTCGACGTCGCGTGGCCCCGAGGTGGGCATCTGGTCTGCGCGGTCAGCCCGAGCCATGTTCACTCCACGTTCTGGCGCCCTTGTCGATCTACTCAGCATAATGTACGGTCATTCGTACATTACGGCAAGGAATGAGGGGCACCGTGCTGATGGATGTCGAGGTGGTGGAGACCAGCGAGCTGGGTAACCGCAGTTACCTCGCCCACGACGGCGTCACCGCGGTGGTCATCGATCCTCAGCGGGACCTGGATCGCATCGAGGCCGTGCTGGCGAGCAAGCGTTTGACCTGCGCCGTGGTGCTGGAGACGCACATCCACAACGACTATGTCACCGGCGGGTACGAACTGGCTCGGCGAACCGGCGCCCGGTACGTGCTGTCCGCCGCGGATGAGGTGGATTTCGACCGGCACGCGGTACGCGACGGAGATGAGGTGACCGCTGGGCGGCTGAGGATCCGTGCGGTGGCCACCCCCGGCCACACCGACTCCCATCTCGCCTATGTCGTGGATGTCCCGGCTGCCCCGCACGGGCCACCGGCGGTGTTCACCGGCGGCTCGCTGCTCTACGGCAGCGTCGGGCGCACCGATCTGGTCGATCCAACCCGGACCGAGGAGCTGACCCGTGCCCAGTTCCGCTCGGCCCGGCGGCTGGCCGACCTGCTCGACGACGATGCCCGACTGTTCCCGACCCACGGGTTCGGTAGCTTCTGTTCCGCCGGGTCGACCAGCGGCGCCCAGAGCAGCACCATGGGCCGGGAACGGGCCGGTAATGACGCCCTGACCGAGGCTGATGAGGACGCCTTCGTGGCCCGCCTGGTCGCCGGACTCACCGCCTACCCGCGCTACTACGCCCATATGGGCGTCCGTAACCGACAGGGTCCCGGACCGGCGGACCTGTCGGCTCCGGAGCCGGTGGAGCCCGAACAGCTGCGCAAACGCATCGCGGCCGAGGAGTGGGTGGTCGATCTGCGTGACCGCACCGCCTACGCCGCTGAGCATGTGGCGGGCAGCATCGGGATCGCGCTGGGCGAGCAGTTCTGTACCTATCTGGGCTGGCTGATCCCGTGGGGCAGTCCGCTCACCCTGATCGGTGACAGCGCCGCGCAGGTCGCCGATGCCCAGCGCCAGCTGGTGCGCATCGGCATCGACCGCCCCGCGGGCGCCGCGATCGGCTCCCCCGGCGAGCTGGCGGCCGGGGACCAGCTGCGCGCCTACCGGCGGGCGACCTTCGCCGAGCTCGCCCCAGAGGCCGGCACCGGAGCAGTGGTGCTCGACGTGCGCCGAGACGACGAACGGACCGCCGGACACCTGCCCGGGTCGCTGCACGTGCCGTTGCACTCCCTGCTCGAACGTCTCGACGAGCTTCCCGACGTCCAGCTGTGGGTGCACTGCGCCAGCGGCGTCCGTGCCGCCATTGCCGCCGGCCTGCTCGACCGCGCCGGCCACCAGGTCGTCCTCGTCGACGACGAATACTCGGCCGCTGTGAAGGAGGTCACCCTCGCCCGGCCCTGTCCCGGGAAGGCGTGAGGTGATCGTGGCGTTAGCACTCTTAGCC
>JBOHHD010000652.1:0-2068 GCA_050700515.1 Pseudonocardiaceae bacterium | reverse complement strand
GCGGGCGCGGGTGAAGGAGATCCGGTCGGGGTCGAGGCCGGTGGTGCGGGCTGCGTGGCAGATCACTCCTCCGCCGCTCACGCACCCCACGGCATTGACCAACTTCGGGGGGAACACCCCAATCAACACCCCGACCCCGATCCGGTCCGCCAGCCGATCACCGGCCACGACCCGCTGTCCCACCCTCGCCACAACACGGCCGTACCAGATCATCAACCTAAGTTAACGCCATTGGGTCCTGGCGTTGTGCGGTCAGGGTGCGTGGGCTCAGGTCTTCGGAATTTTGATCTCCCGTTTGCGTTGTCCGCATGACGAGACGGACAGTGGTGTGCAGCAGACAATAGCACAGGCTCTTGGGCTCGGCGCGAGCCGAGGGTCGGCTAGGCGCAGTAGCCGCGAACAGTGTCCTGTTGAGAGTGTTCGAGCAACTCTCTCACCGAGCCGACAGTGAGCTGGCTACTGGGACGGCGACCAACATCCCGTGGTGCACAGTAGATAGTAGATCGGGCTGCATGTCGGTGAGCATCGTGGCGAGCACTGAGGCTGCGGCCGGACCAGCTCAGAAGGGGGCGATGCGGGTGAGGATCACTTCGTGGTCGGATTCATTGATCACGTACTCGATGATGCCTCCACCGTCCGGGATGGGCACCGTGCGCCATGGTCCGCCCTGCTCGGCGGTACGACTGCCGGGCAGCCAAAGGTCCTGGGCGATAACCGTCAAATCGACGATCTTCGAGAACTCATCGACCGGGAGCCGGGGGCAGCCAAGACGTCGGACGCGGCGGGAGAAGGGTGGATGGGCCAGAGGTCGTCATCCTCACTCACCGGCCGTCGCCGCGCCGACGGCGCGCCGACGGTGGAGGACTTCGGCCATGTGAGGGTCGGCAGAGTGCCTGCCTGAACTGCGGCGATGATCCGGGTCGGGGTCGGGGTCCAGCATGGCCTGGCCCCACCACGTGGCGATGACGTACTGGAGGTCCGGACCAGCTTGGGCCTGACCGACCGCGCGGTAGAACTCCATGCGACGCGCACCGGTCAGGGCGTCGGCGATGCCGTCGATGGTGCGCGGGACGCGAGGCGAAGTCTCCGGAGCGGAGGGGTGTTCGGGCTGCGCGGTCACTGCGGTCTCCGATCCATTGCCGGTGGGATGAGTCTGCCCACTCGACGCTCAGACGGTGGCCAGTGTGTCATCGCCGTCCGGTGGTCTCCTGCTGGCAACCGCCCGACCCGAATCCAGGGTCCCGGATAGCGGCGGGTGATCACGTAGGCGTTCTGATCGTCCGGTAGGGGACGCTGGACACCGTGGATCAGCGGCGGAGGGGGTTGGTGAGTGGGGTGCGGTCGGGGTCGATGATCGCCGGTGGTCGGAATTCGACGCGTCCGCCGTGGATGGTGACGTCCCAGCCCTGCAGATGCACTTGCTGGTGGTGCATTTCGCAGAGCAGGCAGCAGTTGTCGACCTTCGTTTCTCCGTCGTCGATCCAGTGCCGCACGTGATGGGCGGCGCAGAGTCTGGGTGGTCGGTGGCAGCCGGGGAAAGTACAGCCGCGGTCCCGGGCGACCAGGGCGCGGCGGATGCCGAGGGGGACGGTGCGCAGGGCCCGGCCCACGTCCAAGGGCTCGGAGTCACCCCCGAGCACCACGGGGATCACCTTGCAATCGCAGGCCAGGCGGCGGGCGTCGGCGGCGCTGAGCGGGTACCCGTAGTCCAGCGTGGCGGTCCCCAGCCCGGCGCGCAGCGCATCCCAATCAATGATCACACTCAGGTGTGGGGGTTCACCCCCGGTGGTGGGGAACTCGTCGGTGGCGCGGGCGCGGTCGCACAGTTCGATCAGCGCGTCGGCTTGGCGCTGGGGAACGGTGCGTTCGTCGGGTACTCCGTCGGTGGCGGGGCGGCGGGTGGCGAGTTGCTCGATCAGGGCGCGGACCATGCCGCCGTGTTCGGCATCCAGCCAGCCCTCCAGGCCCAGCCGTCCGTCGCGGCGGTCCCGGAGCCACAGCTCACCCCGCGCTGGAGTGGTAGGGGCAGGGTCGTCGACGGGGGCGGGACCGTCGGGATCGAGGTTGA
>JBOHHD010000651.1:0-1895 GCA_050700515.1 Pseudonocardiaceae bacterium | reverse complement strand
GTGCTTGACGAGGTTCTCGACCTCGAGGATCGGCTCGTTCTTCGAAAGGGAGGCACTCACGCGCTCACCAGCTCCTCGGCGAACAGGCACGCCGAGGTGCGCCCACCGGGCAGCTCCTCCAGCGGCGGCAGGACGTCGCGGCAGCGGTCGACGGCCATCGGGCAACGGGGGTGGAACGGGCAGCCCGACGGGATCCGCGTCAGGTTGGGCGGCAGGCCCTTGATGGCGCGCAGCTCGGTGCCCTTGCTGTCCAGCCGCGGGATCGACTCCAGCAGCGATCGCGTGTAAGGGTGGCACGGGTTGGCGTAGAGGGAGTGCACGTCGGCGTTCTCCACGATCCGGCCCGCGTACATGACGGCGATGCGGTCGGCGACCTCGGCGACCACGCCCAGGTCGTGGGTGATCAGGATCAGGCCCATGTGCCGCTCGGTCTGGATGTCCTTGAGCAGGTCCATGATCTGGGCCTGCACGGTCACGTCGAGCGCCGTGGTGGGCTCGTCGGCGATCAGCAGGTCCGGGTCGAGCGCGAGCGACATCGCGATCATGACGCGTTGCCGCATCCCGCCGGAGAACTGATGCGGGTGATCCCGCACCCGGTGGCGTGCGCCGGGGATCCCGACCAGGTCGAGCAGTTCGACGGCGCGCCGCGTCGCCGCCCGGCGATTCATGCCCCGACGCATCCGCAGCTGCTCGGCGATCTGGAACCCCACGGTGTAGACGGGGTTCAGCGCGGACAGCGCGTCCTGAAAGATCATGGCGATGTGCTCGCCGCGGATCTCGCGCCGCCGCTGTGCCGAGGCGGTGAGCAGGTCCTCCCCCCGGAAGCGCACGGTCCCGTCGGTCACGAACCCCGGCGGGGTGTCCAGGATCCCCATGATGGTGTTCGCGGTGACGCTCTTGCCCGAGCCGGACTCGCCGAGCACGGCCAGGGTCTCGCCGGCATCGACGTGGTAGGTGATCCCGTTGAGCACCCTGGCCACCCCGTCGCGAGAGCGGAACTCCACGCACAGCCCGTCGACCGCGAGCAGCGGCGGGACCGAATCGGCAGGGGGAGGCATCGAGTCACCGCGACCTGGGGTCGAACGCCTCGCGGACGGCGTCGCCCAGCATCACGAAGGCGAGCACGGTGACCGTGAGGAAGCCGGCCGGGAAGAGCACCATGTGCGGGGAAGCGCGGACGTAGCTGCTGGCCTGGCTGATCATCACGCCCCAGGACACTACCGGCGGGCGCAGCCCGATCCCGAGATAGGACAGGGTGGCCTCGGCACCGATGAACGCACCGAGCGCGATGGTGGCGTACACCAGCACCGGCGCGAGGCAGTTCGGCAGCAGATGTCGCCAGATCACCCGCAGCGGCCCGGCGCCGAGCCCGCGGGCGGCGCGCACGTAATCCTGCTGGCGTACCGAGATCGCGGCCGAACGCATGATCCGCATCGTCACCGGCCAGCTCAGCATCCCCATCGTGGCGACGACGAGGGCGGTGATCCCCAGCGCGCCGTCCCCGGTGAAGCCGCGCAGGGTGGTCAACGCCACGATCGCACCGAGCACGAAGGGCAGTCCGAAGAACACGTCCGCGATCCGGGACGCCACGGCGTCCACCCGCCCGCCCAAGTAGCCGGCGACGATTCCCAGCGTCGCTCCGATCGCAACGGTGATGGCGGTCGCCAGCACGCCGACGATGATCGACACCCGGGTGCCGTAGATCGTGCGGGCGTAGATGTCCCCACCCTGCAGGTCGTAGCCGAACCAGGCCTGGGCCGAAGGTCCCTCGCGGCTGCGGGCCAGGTTGGTGGCGTTCGGGTCGACCGAGGTGAACAGTTCCGGCGCCACCGCCAGCACCAGCAGGACAGCGATCAACGACACCGCCACCCAGAACAGCGGGCGCCGGCGCAGGT
>JBOHHD010000650.1:0-10584 GCA_050700515.1 Pseudonocardiaceae bacterium | reverse complement strand
CCGCTAACGCGACCGCTCAGCGCCTCGCCGCCGTCGAAGTGGCGCTCGCCGGGATCGCGGGCGCGCTGCTGGCGTGGCGGCTGCGACAGGTCCGGAGCTGATCGGCCGTAAGGTGTTGGCCATGCCTCGCCTCCATTCGCCTCCGCTCGAACTGCACCGCGCGACGCTGCCCAACGGGTTGCGGGTGGTGCTGGCTCCCGACCGTTCCGCGCCGGTGGTCGGAGTCTGCGTGCACTACGACGTCGGTTTCCGGTCCGAACCAGTGGGCCGTACCGGCTTTGCGCATCTCTTCGAGCATCTGATGTTCCAGGGCAGTGAAAGTCTGGAGAAGCTCGCGCACTTCCGCTATGTCCAGTCCTCGGGTGGGATCTTCAACGGCGCCACGCATCTCGACTTCACCAATTACTTCGAGGTGTTGCCCGCGGCCGCGTTGGAGCGCGCATTATTTCTTGAGGCCGACCGGATGCGGGCACCGAAGATCACTGAGGAGAACCTGCGTAATCAGGTCGCGGTGGTCAAGGAGGAGATCCGGCTCAATGTGCTGAACCGGCCCTATGGCGGGTTTCCGTGGATCACCCTGCCGCCGGTGCTCTATGAGACCTTCCCCAATGCGCACAACGGATACGGTGATTTCAGCGAACTCGATGCGGCCACGGTCGACGACTGTGCGGCTTTCTTCGACGCCTACTATGCACCGGGCAACGCGGTGCTCACCGTGGCCGGTGACTTCGACGTCACGCCCACCGTCGAACTGGTGAACCGGCATTTCGGTGATGTGCCCGCGCGGGGAGTTCCGGCGCGACCGTCCTTCGCCGAGCCGGCGCCGGACCGGGAGCGCAGGCAGCACCTGCCCGATCCGCTGGTGCCGCGGCCCGCGCTGGCCATTGGATACCGGATGCCGGATCCGGTTGCCGATCTCGATGGTTACCTCGCGCACGAGGTGCTCGCCGCAGTGCTTTCCGACGGCGACTCCTCCCGCCTGGTGCAGCGTCTGATGCACACCGATCAGCTGGTCACCGACATCGGCGCGCGGTGTGGGCTGCTCGGTACGCCGCTGGCCGCCCGTGACCCGGACGCCTTCGTCATCACCGCGATCCATCCGTCCACGGTGGCTGTCGAGCGGGTGCTGGGAGCTGTGGACGAGGAGCTCGCCCGGCTCGCCGGGCAGGGGCCCGAGCCCGACGAGTTGGCCCGGATCATCGCCCGGTGGGCTGCGTTGCTGTTCCGCGAGCACGACCGGCTGTCTTCCCGGACGCGGGCCCTCGGTGCCTTCGAGCTGCTGTACGGGCGCGCCGAGCTGGTCGTCGACCTGCCGGCGATGGTGGCGGCGATCGAGCCCGAGCAGGTCGCGAGTGCGGCCGCAGATCTGCGGCCTGATTCCCGAGCAGTGCTGATCGTCGAACCGGTGAGCGGCTCTGCGGTGGGTGACCGCCAACCCGCAGTGCCGGTAACCGCAGTCAAGGAGGCGTGATGGCGCATCGCAGCGCTGAGATGATCGGGCGGACCCTGGTTGGGCCCCGCCCCTTGCCGCCGTTGGGTGTACAGCGCATCCTGCCCGCCCCCTCGGCCGTGGACACCGTGCTGAGCAACGGCCTCCGAGTGCTCGCCGTGCGGCGCCCCGCCGTGCCGATGGTGGAGGTGCGCCTGGTCATTCCCTTCGGCGGTACCGACCACCCGCACGCCGCCCGGGCCGAGGTGCTCGCCGCCACTCTGCTGTGCGGAACGCCGGGGCGAGGTCGGTTCGACATCGACACCGCGTTGGCCGCAGTGGGTGGGGATCTGGTCGTACGGGTCGATCCGGAGGACCTGTCGATATCCGGATCTGCGCTGGGCGCCGGGCTGGATGTGCTGCTCGATGTGCTCGCTGACGTGCTCACCTCGGCCTCCTATGCTCCCGCCGAGGTGATCCCGGAACGGGCCCGCCTGGTGGAACGGATCGCCATGAGTCGCTCCCAGCCGCAGACGATCGCCAGGGAGGCATTGCAGCGCCGCCGCTATGGCGATCATCCCGCCACGCGGGAGATGCCCCAGGCCGAGGATGTCGCTGCCGTGGAACCCGAAGCCCTGCACGACCTGCACCACCGCGGCGTGGTACCCGGTGGCGCGGTGCTCGTGGTGGTCGGCGACATCACCCCGGAGCACGTCGTCGAAGCGGCGGACGCGGCCCTGAAGAACTGGCGGTCCGATCGGTCCGCCACCGTGCTGGCCCCGTTGCCCGAGCTGACCGGCGCCGACGTGCAGTTGGTGCACCGCGGCGGGGCCGTGCAGTCGCAGCTGCGGTTGTCGGCGCAGGCCGTACCGCGCACCGACGAGCGCTACCCTGCGGTGCAGCTGGCGAACCTGATCTTCGGGGGCTACTTCTCCTCACGCTGGGTGGAGAACATCCGGGAGGACAAGGGCTACACCTACGGCGCGCACTGCAGTATCGAGCCCAATCCGCACGGTGCCACCCTGCTCGCCGAGGCGGACACGGCCAGCAAGGTCACGGCGGCAGCGCTACTGGAGACCCGCTACGAGTTGGGTCGGCTCGCGGTGCTGCCGCCTCTGGAGGTCGAGGTGGACAACGCCCGACAGTACGCGATCGGCGCGCACACCATTTCGACCTCGTCGCAGGCAGGGTTGGCGGCTCAACTCACCGCGGTGGCCATCTCCGGCCTTGACCTCGATTGGCTGCGCGCCCACCCCAACCGGCTGCAGGCGGTCACCACCGAACAGGTCGCCGCGGCCGCCGCCGAGTTCTTCGCCCCCGCTCGATTCACCGGAGTGGTGGTCGGCGACGCCGAGCATCTCGCCGGCCCGCTCGCCGCACTGGGTGGTGTTGAGCTGCCCTGACCCCTGGCGCCCGCCTCCGGCGGGTGGCTAGGCGGCGATGGCGTCGGCGATCTGATCGATGGTGGGGTTGACCAGGGCGGTGCCGTCCGGCAGGAGCACGGTCGGCACCGTCTGATTCCCGCCGTTGATGGCTGCGACCAGCGTCGCGGCGTCGGGGTCGTGTTCGATGTCCACTTCCCGGAACGGGATCCCGGCGCGGTTCAGTTGTGCCTTGAGCCGCCGGCAGTAGCCGCACCAGACCGTTGTGTACATCGTCAGTTCGCTCACGCCAGGCACCAACGCCGCGACACCACGCGATGTTCCGGACCGCTTCAGCGTTCACGTGCCGGAAGTTAACTCCTTGGGAGCAATCCTGGGCTTCCCCTGCGGTCCTCACCGTACGATCCGTTTCCGAGGGATCACCGTTTCTGGGCGTCCGCCCAATCATCGCTGCAACCCAATCAACGCGGGGGGAACCATGCGCTTCACGTCGGGCAGACCGGGATCGGTGCTCGGCGTCAGTCCGTGGGGTGAACCAGCTGCCCAGGCCGGCGGACCGGCAGAGCCGACCCAGCAACCGCTGGACATCGCCGTGGTGGGGATGGCGTGCATGTTCCCCCAGGCGGCTGAGCTGGCCGATTTCTGGGCGAACGTGCTTTCCGGTGCCGATGTCATCACCGAAGTTCCCGCGCAGCGGTGGGACCCGGACATCTACTACTCCGCGGCCGGTGAGCCGGGCACCAGCGCATCGAAGTGGGGCGGGTTCCTGCCGCAGATCCCGATCGACCCACTCCGCTACGGCATCCCACCCGCCTCGCTACGCAGCATCGAGCCGGTGCAGCTGCTCGCGCTGGAAGTCGCCAGTCGCGCGCTGGCCGACGCCGGCTACCGCGACCGGAGCTTCAATCGTGCCCGTACCTCGGTCGTCTTCGGTGCGGAGGCAGGCAGCGATCTGGCCAACGCCACGGTGCTGCGGACCACGCTGCCTGCCTACCTCGGCACGTTGCCCGACGAGCTGGACGAGCAACTGCCCGACCTCACCGAGGACTCCTTCCCCGGCATGCTCACCAATGTGATCACCGGCCGGATCACCAACCGGCTGGATCTCGGCGGCGCCAACTACACAGTCGACGCGGCGTGCGCCTCGTCGCTGGCCGCAGTGGACGTGGCCTGCAAGGAGCTGACCAGCCGTACCAGCGACATGGTGCTCTGCGGGGGAGCCGACCTGCACAACGGGATCAATGACTACCTGCTGTTCTCCTCCGTGCACGCCCTCTCACCGACCGGGAGCTCCAAGACGTTCGACGCCGCCGCGGACGGCATCGCGCTCGGCGAAGGTGTCGGGTGTCTGGTGCTCAGGCGGCTGGCCGACGCCGAGGCCGACGGTGATCGCATCTATGCGGTGATCTCGGGGGTGGGCAGCGCCAGCGACGGGCGCTCACTCGGACTCACCGCGCCGCACCCGGAGGGTCAGCGAACCGCGCTGCACCGGGCCTACCGCCAGGCAGCCGTCTCGCCCGCGGAGGTGACGCTGATCGAAGCGCATGGCACCGGTACCGTGGTCGGGGATCGTACCGAGTTGACCACCCTGACCGAGGTGTTCGACTCGGCGGGCGCGACACCAGGAGCCTGCACGCTGGGCTCGGTCAAGTCGCAGATCGGGCACACCAAGTGCGCGGCCGGACTGGCCGGGATGATCAAGACTGTGCTCGCGTTGCATACCGGGGTGCTGCCGCCGACGAGCAACCTGCACACCCCGACCCCGGCGTGGGACCGCGAGCGCAGCCCGTTCTCCTTCCATACCTCGGCGCGGCCGTGGGCGCTGGAGCCGGCCGCGCGGGTCGCCGGGGTCAGTGCGTTCGGCTTCGGGGGGACCAACTTTCACGTCGTGCTCCGTGGCTATGGCGCAGGTCTCCCACCACGGCACGGCCTGCACGCGTGGCCGGTCGAGCTGTTCACCTTCCGTGGCACAGACCCGACTAATGCCCGCCGGGAGGTCGAACACCTGGCGGAGCTCGTCGCAGCAGGCGAGGCCGCTGGGCGTCCATGGCGGTTGCGCGATCTCGCCGCCACCGCCGCCCGTCGGGCCGATCAGCGAACCGAGCCGGTGCAGTGCGCGGTACTCGCCCGTGATCTGGGTGAGCTGCCCACCCTGCTGCGCAGGGCGGCGGAGGGGCACCACGATCCGGACGCCGGGGTGTTCGCGACCGGCCCGGACCGGCTCGACGGGGACGGCAAGCTCGCCCTGTTGTTTCCCGGGCAGGGCAGCCAACGCCCCGGCATGCTCGCCGAGCTGTTCGTTGCCTTTCCCGAGGTGCAGCACTACCTGCGGCTGGGGACGCGCTGGGCGGCGGCGCTCTACCCGCCGACCGCGTTCGATCCTGCCGAGCGGGAGCGCCAGCTCGCCCGGATCACCGACACCAGGGTCGCCCAGCCGGCGCTGGGCATCGTCGGGCTGGCCGCTCATCAGCTGCTGCGCCGAGCGGGCGTGGTGCCGGACATGGTGGCCGGGCACAGTTACGGTGAGCTCGTCGCGCTGGCCGCGGCGGGCACGCTCGATCCGGAAACCCTGCTGGAGCTCAGCGAGGCCCGCGCGGCGGCGATCCTGGCCGTAGCGGGCGATGATCCGGGCACGATGGCGGCGGTGGCCGCCGGCCAGGCCGAGATCGAGCAGGAGCTGCGCGCGGCGGGGTTGAGCGATCGAGTGGTGCTCGCCAACCTCAACGCTCCGGCGCAGACGGTGCTCTCCGGACCGAGCGCCGCCGTCGCCGAGGCGATTCCCCGGCTGCGGGCTGCGGGGTACGGGGTCACGCGGATCCCGGTTGCCTGTGCCTTCCACAGCCCGGTGGTGGCTGCCGCGGCCGACGCCTTCGCGGCCGTGCTGGCGAGCCGGACGCTGCGTGTTCCGGAGTTGCCGGTCTTCGCCAATCGCACCGCCGAGTGTTATCCCGGCCACGTCGAGGGGATCCGTGCCGAGCTCGCCGCCCAGATCGCCGCCCCGGTGCGATTCACCGAGCAGATCGAGGCGATGTACTCGGCGGGCGCTCGGATCTTCGTCGAGGCGGGGTCCGGATCGGTGCTCACCAAGCTGGTATCGGCGACGCTCGGAGCTCGTCCACACCGGACGATTTCACTCGACGGTGGCCAGGGTGCAGACCTGCGTGGTTATCTGCGCGCGCTGGCGCACCTGGCCGTGGCCGGTGTCGAGGTGCGTACCGGCGGGCTGTTCGCCGGTCGGGACGCGATCGACGTCTCCGAGGCCACCCCGCCGAAGCGTCCGGGATGGACGGTGGACGGTCAGCTGGTTCGCACCCTGAGTGGCGATATTCCGACCGGCGCGCTCACCCCGGCCAGGCCACTGCGTGAGCCGATCCTGAAGCACCGTAGGGCGGCCGAGGATGTCCGGGATACCCACAACGGTCTCGGTGGCACCCCGGGCGAAGCACTGATCACCCCCGACGAAGCACTGATCACCGAGTTTCTCCGGGCCGGTCGTGACATGATCGCCGCCCAACGGGATGTGTTGCTCACTTATCTCGGCGGCGTGACCGAGGGTCTGGCCGCGCGTTCGGCCATCCCGCCCGTACCGATGAGGGTGTCCGCTCACCAGAGCCCAGACCGTCCGGTGCGGATTGTGCCGGTTCGTGGCCCAGGCGCGGCGTCCCCGGCACCGGTCGGTGACCCTTCCAACACTGCCCATCCCGGGAGCGAACGGCTCACCCCGCGCGGCCCTGCGGAGATCGCCCAGTACGTGGTGGAGATCATTGCCGAACACACCGGCTACCCCGCTGACATGATCTCCCCCGAACTCGATCTCGAGACTGACCTGAGCGTGGACTCGATCAAGCGTGTCGAGATCGCGGGCAAGCTCGCCCGGTTCCTCGATCTTCCGAACCCTGCTTCGGGCGGTATCGAGCGAGCAGATGCGGAGCTGGAGGAACTGTCCAAGATCCGTAGTGTGGACGCCATCACCACCTGGCTGGTCGCCAAGATCGGTGGCGCCGCGGCTGCGTCCCGCTCCGAGGTGCCGGTGCGCGCCCAGCCCTGCGCCACGCAGTCCCCGACACCTCCTGGATCCGCCGCTCCGCGGCGTATGGTCCTGCGCGAGATCGAGTTGGCCGAACCCGTCCGTCCGGCAGGCGAGCTGACCGGCAAGAGGCTTGTCCTGCTCACCCCCACGACCACCGGTGAGCTCACCGAGCAGTTGGTCACGGCGTTGACCGATTTCGGGGCCGAGGTGGCTGTCCTCGACTCGTCGCACGAACTCGGCGCGGTTGAGTGGGGCATGCACGGGGTGATCCACCTCGACGCGTTGGTCACCTCGGATGCTCCGGTATTGCCGGAGTCCTTCCCCGCGCTCCGGGCAGCGCTCGCGGCTGCGCCGCACCGGCTGATCCTGGCCAGCCCGGGTACGGCGGTGGGGCAGCGCGCCGACGGGCTGCGTGGGCTCGTCCGCACCGTGGCCCGGGAGTACCCGCGGATGGTCGTACGGATCGTCGATGTCGATCCGGCCAGGCCCACCCGGGCGATCGCCGACGCGCTGATCACCGAATTGCTGACGGACAGCCCGCATCCGGTGGTGCGCAGTGAGGCGGGGTCGCGGCGTGGCCTGGAGCTGGTGGCCGCGCCACTGGAATTGCCGGGGGACACCGCTGCGGGACCGTCCGATGACGCAGCCGTGGCCGCTCTCGGGCTGGATGGCGAGTCGGTCGTGCTGCTGGTCGGCGGGGGCAGAGGAATCGGCGCCCGATTCGCCGTCGCGCTGGCGCAGGCCGGCCGATGCCGCATCGAGCTGATCGGCCGCACCCCGCTGCCGGTCGAGCCGGAGGCCCCCGAGTGCCGCGCGGTCACCGGCGCGGTGGCGTTGCGCGCCGTGCTGGCCGCCCGCCGGGACCGCTCACCAGCCGAGATCGAGCACGAAGTCGGCAGGATCCTGGCCCAGCGTGAGCTCCTCACGACCATGGCCGAGCTCGGCGGGACGGCCGGCTCGGTGCGCTATCACTGCGTCGACGTCCGCGACCCCGCCGCGATGCACCGGGTGATCAAGGAGGTCCACACCGAGCACGGCAGGCTGGACGGTGTCGTCCACACCGCGGGGGTGATCGAGGACAAGCTGCTCGCGGACAAGGACATCGACTCCTTCCGCCGGGTGTGGGAAACCAAGGTCGTCGGTGCGACAACCCTGATGGACACCGTCGGTGAGCTGTCGAACGGACCGGCGTTCGTGGTGCTGTTCGGCAGCATCTCCGCAGTGCTCGGCAACCGCGGCCAGGTCGACTACGCGGCGGCGAACGAGGCGCTGGCCGATCTGGGTGCCCGCTGGACAGCGGCTGGTCAGGAACGCCGCGCCCTGACCGTCCACTGGGGACCATGGGCGCCGGCCGGAGCACACACCGGGATGGTCACTGCCGAGCTGGCCGGGGAGTACGCCCGACGTGGGATCACGCTGATCGATCCCGAGGAGGGCACCCGGTGCCTGCTTCGCGAACTCGCCTGGGGCAACCGGGCCGATCGCGTGGTCATATACACCGCTTCCGCCTGGTGATGATGAGTGCACCGACTACTCCGGACCCGGTCGCGATCATCGGAATGGCCGTGCTGCTGCCCGGCGCCCGGGATCTGGAATCCTACTGGCGGAATCTGCGCGACGGAGTGGACTCGATCACCGATGTCCCTGCTGGGCGCTGGGATGAACGCTTCTACACCGCCGACGTCCCCAGCGCTGAGGACCCCTGCGGGCCCGACCGGCTGTACTGCCGCCGCGGTGGCTTCGTCGATGAGCTGGCCGATGTCGATGTGGTCAGATTCGGGATCATGCCGAGCTCGGTGGCCGGGACCGAGCCCGATCAACTGATCGCCCTGCAGGTGGCCGCGGACGCCCTCGCCGACGCGGGGGGTGAGCGATCCCTCCCCGATGACCGGGGGCGGGTCGGGGTGATCCTGGGCCGAGGTGGCCACCTGACACCGGGATTGGCCCGCCTGGACCAGCGGGTACGTACCGCCAACCAGCTCCTGCACACCCTCGGTGAGCTGCTCGGAGATCTCGAACCCGCCACATCGGAGTGGATCCGCTCGTCGTTCACCGCGCAGCTCGGACCCTATGAACCGGCATCGGCGATCGGCTTGCTGCCCCATCTCGCGGCGTCCCGGATCGCCAACTGGCTCGATCTGGGTGGTCCGGCCTATACGGTGGACGCCGCCTGCGCCTCCTCCCTGGTCGCCGTGGACAGCGCCGTTGCCGAGCTGGCCCGTGGTCGTTGTGACGTGATGCTGGCCGGTGGGGTCCACCATTGCCAGGACATCACGTTGTGGAGCACGCTCACTCAGCTGGGCGTCCTCTCCCCGGCCCAGCAGATCCGTCCGCTGGACCGCGCGGCAGACGGCCTGCTGATCGGTGAGGGCACCGGTGTGGTGGTGCTCAAGCGCCTCGCCGATGCCGAGCGGGATGGAGACCGGATCTACGTGGTGATCCGGGGCACCGGCGTATCCAGTGCCGGCCGCAGCAGTGACCTGAGGACCCCCTCGACGGCCGGCCAGGTGGCAGCGGTGCGTCAGGCGTGGCGGATGGCCGGGCTGGACCCGCACGAGGCCGGCGTGCTCGGACTGCTGGAAGCGCACGGCAGCGCCACTCCGGCGGGTGACGGTGCCGAACTGGCCACGCTCGCCGAGGTGTTCGGTGCGCCGATCGAGGGCGCGCCGCCGGCAGTGATCGGCTCGGTGAAATCGATGATCGGCCACACCATGCCGGCGGCAGGGGCGGCCGGCTTGATCAAGGCGACGCTCGCGGTGTATCACGCCACCCTGCTGACGACCCTGCACTGCACCGATCCTCATCCGGCGCTGGCCGGGACCCGGTTCATGCCGCTCGACGCGGCCCGGCCATGGGACAGCCCGATCCGCCGTGCCGGGGTGAACGCGTTCGGCTTCGGGGGGATCAACGCCCACGTGCTGATCGAGCAGGCACCCGGCGCGGCGGGCCGGGTACGGAGCCCGGTGTCCCGGCCACCCGCGATGGTGACCGAGCCCGAGCGGGTACTCAGGCTTGCTGCCGGCAGCCCGGCGCGGCTCGCCGAACTGCTCGACGTCGATGACGCCGCGCTCCTCCGCAGTGCGGACATTGCCCACCAGGCCACTGCCGGGCCTGCCCGCCTGGGCATCGTCGCACCCACGGCGAAGCAACTGGCCATCGCCCGCAAGGTGGTGGCCAACCAACGGTCGTGGCGAGGCCGAGGTGATGTCTGGTTCTGTGCTGCTCCGCTCCTCGGTCGCGGTGGCGGGAAGCTCGCGTTCGTCTTCCCGGGATTGGACGCCGAGTTCACTCCCCGTGTCGCCGGCCTCGCCGAGTATTTCGGGCTGCCGGAGTTGCCGTCCACGCCCGAATCTCTGGTAGGGCACGTCGGCAGGCACAGTGCCGCCGTGGTGCGCCTCGGAATTCTGCTGCATTCGGTACTGGGGCGGATGAACATCACTCCGGACGCGATCGCCGGGCACAGCCTCGGTGAGTGGACCGGGATGGCCTGTGCCGGTTACGTCCCGGCCACCGACGTGGACAAGGCCCTCGAGCCATTCGATCGGGAAGCCATCCAGTTCCCCAGGCTGGCGTTCGCGGTACTCGGGGCACCGGCGCAGCGGGTGATCGGCGAACTGGACAACCATCCGGACGTGGTGCTCTCGCACGACAACGCCCCACGCCAGTCGATCATCTGTGGCCCCCCCGGGGTGGTGGACGAGCTGGTCGCCACCTTCCGGCGGCGTGGAGTGGTCGCCCAGGTC
>JBOHHD010000649.1:0-10099 GCA_050700515.1 Pseudonocardiaceae bacterium | reverse complement strand
ATGCTCGCGTCCAGCTGCAGGTCCACCACGACCGGGTGCCGAGGGGTGTGGGCCAGGCGGCGCATCCGCGCTGCTACGTTCGCCCGGATGGCCCGACTTTGATCGGCGGGTGTCTGGTTGTGCTGTTCAAGAAGGAGGTGAATCTCTTTCAGTTCGGCCACCAAGTCGGCGATGGGTGCCAACGTCGAGACACCGGCCGTCTCCAAGTGCTCCAGCAGCCATCCCAAGGCATCCGGCTCGGTGCTAGGGGCGTGCAAGCTAGTGATCAGCGCGCGACGGGAGACCAACTCGGTGAGCATCGCGATCACCCTCACGGGCATGGCCAAGGGGAACGTGGCCACGAGTTCTTCCACCACCTCGTCCAAGCGGACCGGCTTGCGGGCTGCTTCGACGGCGGCGCGCACGGCGTCGGTGTACCGCAGGGAGACCTCAACCGCCACGGTGCCCCGTTCGCCCGTGTGCGGCTGGTGCGGCACGATCAGATGATCCCCTCGCACCATCACTGTGGAGTTCACGACCACGGCTAGGCGCCCCAATGCCTCGGGACAGCCCTCCACCTGACGGATGACGTCAGCCATCCAGGCGGCATCCGCTCGAGCCACGGCCCGGTGCCTGGCCCCCCACCGTAGGTGGAGCTGGTCCCCGAACGCGGCGGGGGCGACTCCGGCAAACAGCCCAAAGGGTGTCGGACGGCCGGTCATCCGTCGTAGGTAGCGGGCCACGGAGACCACCGCTCGTCTCGTCCGACGCACGCCGGGAGCATCCATGGCACACAGGACGCGTATCTGTCGGTCGAGCTGCGGGCTCGCGTGGCCGAGGGCATCGGCAACCTGAGGGATTGCCCACACCCGGCGCAGCCAGTCCACCCACACGGTGACCCGGTCGGGGCTGACACCGGTCAAATCAGGCCAGGGCGGAAGCGGAAGCCCGCAGTGGTGCACGGCACGGATCAACGCTCCGCCCGTGGCCCGAAAACCTACCTTGCCGTTGTCTATTGGTCCCACCAGAGAACTCCCCAGGCTGGCGATCACAAGGGCCAGGGAATGGCGGCCGGACGCCGCTCGCCGCAGATATCAAGCGGGTGATCACCTGGTGGCGCCTGGTTCGGGTTGTGGCGGGTTGGCCGCGACGTGGGTAATGAATCGGGTTGGTCACAGGGTGGTGTCGTTGCGGTGGTCGCGGGCGCTGCGGAGCAGGTGTTCGGTGATCCGGTCGTCGAGGTTGGCCAGATAAGGGGAGGCCGCCCGCAGCGGTGCCACCTGCCGTTGCAGCGCGCGCAGGCGGTCGGTGACGATGGTCGAGCTCAGCGTGGCGGCGTTGCGCAGCGCGTCGCGGCCGCACGCTGCGGCCTGCTCCAGGTCACGGCCCTGCAGATGGGTGCGGGCCAGTAGGACCTGGTTTACGCACCGCCCGCGCGCCATCCAGGGTTCGGCACCGTCCAATGCCATGGTGCTGAGGGTGAGGGCCTGCTCGGTGTCGCCGATCCTGAGCAAGCTGTTCCCGAGGTCTTGTCCGTAGGCGTTGACGACGTAGACGCTGGCCGCGTCCTCGGGGGTGACCGTCTCGTAGCACCGCTGGGCCGCCAGCGCCGCGTGGCGGGTCTCGCGAGCGTCGCCCAGCAGGGAGAATCCTTTCGCTTCGGCTCCGTGCAACGCGGCGGCCAACGCGGGATGAACGGTGTCCTGGGCGATGGTCAGACCGGCCCGGGCCAGCGCTACGGCTTGGCGCCCGTGGCGGGTGGTGTCCTGGCCGGGAGGTGCGTTCTCCCCAATCCGGGCCGTCAGCCCGCCCGCCCCGCACAGGATTTCGGCGGCCAGGTGCCGGTCACCGGCCCGCAGGGCCAGGTCGAGCGCCTGGATCAAGTAACGTTGCGCCAACGCATGCCGACCGACATCACCCGTCATCCAGCCGGCATGCAGGGTGGCGTTGGCGACGGTGGAGAGTAGGGCTTTGCCGGTCTTTTCGGTGTAGGTGCTGTGCAGGAGCCGGTTGCCCTCTCCGTGCAGCAGCTGCACCAGCTGTGTGCGTACCCGTCCCGAGCCGTACTCGGCGCTGAGCTTGTGCAGGTAAGTGACCTGCTCGGTGAGGACTTGCACGTCGGCCAGGCCGATCCGGGGGCCCGCGGCGCGGGCGGTGCCTTGGGCGGGGGGCACGGTGAGTGCGTAGAGGGTGGGTTCGGCGAAGGCGGCCACGCTGAATGCCGAGCCCAGCAGCAGCTTCCGACGACGCATATCCCGTCCCGTCAGCTCGACGATGGTGCGGAGGGCACCGTCCAGTGTGCCCGAGCAGCGCAGCCCGTCATAGGGATCCTCCTGGGGTGGGCTGCGGTCGAGGAATCCGCATTCGGTGAGGGTGACCTCGCGCTGGAGCCGTCCGGCCAGCACGGCGGCCACCAAACGGGGAGTGGGCCACTGCGGCTGGCTTCCGTCGAGCATCCGTCTGATCGTGGTGGTGCTGGTGCCCAGGTGCAGCCCTTCTCGGGCGGCGGCGGCCACGATCGCGGCGGCCAGGCCGGTGTTGCTGATCTCGGCTTCGTCCAGCAATTCCCGTAATGCGGTGTTCTTGTCCGCCCCGCCCATCGCCCCTCGTTCCCCTCGTTCCGGTGTTCGTCCCGTTACTGATGGGCGTCGATAGTGGACCGTCGGCTGATCGGTGGGGAAAAGAGTATCGGCGAAATAGGAGACAAACAGGACCCCACACTGACTTACCGCGCCAGCACCGGGTGTCCAGCAGTGTCCCCTGCCCACCACCCCGCGATTGGCTGGGTGCGGATGAGGCGGAATTAGCAACGCCGGGCTGGCCCGGGCGGTGGTCAACGCCGCCGCCCGGGAGGGAAAGCATCAGCCGGCGTCGGAGCGCTGCATCAACCCGGCGGCCACCGGACTGGATTCGACGATGCTGACGTCGAGATCGAATTTGGCTCGCCCGTGGTTGTCAATGTGGCACTGGTCCATCGTGCGGATCGAACGTGCCATGGGATCTGATCTCTGGGTGTGCAGCAGATGTGCCTCCCGGGGTGGCCCCATAAGGTTGCCGCTGTGCCCAGAGCTGGGTTGGACAAGGACCCTCGGGACGTCGCCTCGATGTTCGACGGGGTGGCGCGCCGTTACGACCTGACCAACATGGTGCTGTCTTTTGGTCAGGATCGGCTGTGGCGCCGCCGCACTGTGGCCACGGTCGCAGCTGGTCCGGGTGAGCGGGTGCTCGACCTCGCGGCGGGCACCGCGGTGTCCACCGTCGACCTGGCCCGCGACGGCGCCTGCTGCGTGGCGGCGGATTTCTCACTGGGCATGCTCCGCGCCGGAGCGCACCGCGGGGTCCCGATGGTCGGGGCCGACGTGCTGGCCCTCCCGTTCGCCGACGGGGTGTTCGACGCGGTGACGATCTCCTTTGGGCTGCGCAACGTGGCGAGCCCCGACGCGGTGCTGGCCGAGCTGGCCCGGGTCACCCGACCCGGTGGGCGGCTGGTCATCTGCGAGTTCTCCACTCCTTCGTGGAAACCGTTCCGCGTGCTGTATCTGGAGTATCTGATGCGGGCGCTGCCGGCCGTCGCTCGTCGGGTGAGCAGTAACCCGGAAGCCTATGTCTATCTGGCCGAGTCCATCCGTGCCTGGCCTGACCAGCGTCGACTCGCCGACCGGATCGCGGCCGCAGGCTGGACCGACGTCGCCTGGCGCAATCTCAGCGGCGGTATCGTCACTCAGCACCGGGCGATCAAGTCCGTTTACAACATCGCTGCCATCGACGGCCGTTAGACCAAGCGGGTGAATATCGCACCTCCGTGCCCGGTTAGCTACTTTTCGCTTGCGCACATCCGGAAGATAGGCCCTGCCTCTGGGTAGCTGACAGCCTCTGGGTAGCTGACAGAGGGCGTGTCGAGTGACGTGTGTCGGGGTGTGGGGAGATCGGTGGCGACCCGGTCTACGCACAGCAGCTTCGAGGGAACTCCGAGGAAATTCCCTCGTGGTGAGACTGCGGTCCCTTGTACTGAATTTTCGCTAGTCCGATTTCCGTCAGCACACCAGAGGAGTGGACGTGGGTATTGATGAACTGGTCCGGTCCGCAGTCGATGCAGTGGCCACCCATCTCGCCAAACGGGGCACCGATGCCGCTGGCCAGCTGATGGATAGCACGATCAACCAACTCTATCAGCTGATGGGAGGCAGGCTCTAACGAACGTCCACCGGCGGGGAGATGCTCACCTGGTTGCAGCTCGACCCGGCCGACGAGCAGCGGCGGGCGGGAGTCGCCCAGCTGGTCACCGGCGAGGCGCGCATCGACCCGCAGTTCGCCGAGTTGCTCAGCCAGGCCGCACACAGAGCAGGGATCATCGTGCAGGGTCCGGAATCCTGGCGCCAATCGGGTGACAACACGATAGGCATCGGAAAATCTCCGCGAAAACGGAGGGGAAAGCCAAGATCAATATTCGGGTGGGAAATCGCCATTTCCAACTCGGCACCGGTGGTCTGGCCGCCAGCGTCATCGGTCTGGTCGTCCTGCTTGGCGGCGGTACTGCGACGGCGGTCTTGGTCACCACGAATTCAGCGATCCTCAGCTCTGCCGTTGGTAGGTGGGAGCAGCCCGGTAACCAGCCGTTGTCCGGCTTCGAAGTAAGCCCGATGATCCTGACGATTTCCCCCGACGACCGTTTCGCTTTCTCCGTGGCCGTCAACATGAACTTTCCCCAGATGAACTTCCCCGAAGAAGCATCACCGGCCGGCGTCCCGGACTCCGGCAAATTTCCAGGCATCGGCATTCATTATGACTGCCGTGGAACCGACCGGAAATCATTTCATACTCTACACCACCGCCGGACAGTGCACCAACTTCAAGGCCAAGCTTTCTTCGGACGGCAGTGCCATCGACATATCATCGCCGAACGGATCGACAGCGGAATCGATCAGGCTGACCAAGGTAGGTGCCTGACCTAATGATTGTCCATACCTGCGTGGAATGCTGACGCGTTCACTGCGGCAACTGATCCCGGTCGCCAAGGCCTTCGGCTGGTCACACCCCCGGTGAGCAAGGTGTCGGTGCGGTGGTCGCGGGCGCTGCGGATGAGGTGTTCGGTGATCCGGTCGCCGAGGTCGGCCAGGTAGAGCGAGGCTGTCCGCAGTGGTGCCACCTGCCGTTGTAGAAGGCGCAGGCGGTCGGTGACGATGGTCGAGCTCAGCGTGGCGGCGCTGCGCAGCATGTCGCGGCTGGCACGCGGCGGCCTGCTCCAGATCATGGCCCTGCAGATGGGTGCGGGCCAGCAGGGCCTGGTTTACGCACTGTCTGGGCACCATCCAGGGCTCGGCGCCGTCCAACGCCATGGTGCTGAAGGTGCGGGCACACTTCAGTTCCTATGAGCGGCTGGGTTGCACTATGTATTCACTTGGCCGCCTGGTGGAGATTTCCTTCCAGTCATACCCGGCGTTCTTCGACTGCTGTGGTCACGTCCTTGTCGTCCATGACTCGACAGTTTTCTCCTTCGACACGTGATCATTTATCGTGATGCTCTAGTTTTTTGTGAATACGCCATCCTTGTAGTGGCTGTGTCTCTTGCGGTCCCACTCGGCACCGATGCAGGGTGTGGTGTGTTCTCACCGTTTTTCGATCAGCGGACCCCAGTTGGGGTGGCTGCGTGTGGCGGTGAGCAATTGTTCTAGCACGGTCATATTTTCTTCCCTTCGTTGACGAGATCGGTCAAAGCCAGAATCGGAGCCTGGATTGACGTCTTGCAATACTCGGTCTCGGTGGCGTCGAACGAGCCGTGCTCGAAGTATCGGTCTCCGGCGTGCGTGCCCTGGCAGTAGGCAAAGAATCCGCATGACTGCTTGCAGTGCTTTAGCCCGACCGCGAATTCCTGGACATACCGTAGCGATGCGGCGCGCTGAAGGATCGTCGGCAGCGGATCATGGAGCACGTTCCCGGCAACGAAGTCATCGTAGTGTGGGTCGTGAACTCCCAGCAACTCCGGTGAAACGAGCACCGCGTCGCCGTTCCGTTGACATTGGCCGCTTCCTGCGCCTCGATGTTGAGCCCTACCCAGGAACACCCCAGTTCATCGTGCACGAAGTTCAGGATTTCTGTGGCATGCTCAATGGTGTCCTGGGTGATGACCGTGAGGACCGTGAACGGTAACCCGTTGCAGCGGAGGGTGTTGACTCCGGCGACGATCTGGTCGAACATGGCATGTTCAGCCCGCTTTACCCGGTGGGTGTTGGTGAATCGCGCACCGTCGATACTGATTCTCACTCCGGCGTCGTACCCCTGGAACAGGGAGCACCATTCGTCTGTAATGAGGGTGGCCCCGGTTTGAATGATGTGCTGAATTTGCCCTGCGCGGCGTAGTGAGTCGAACTGCTTCAGCAGTGCGTTTAATCGATCCGTTCCAGCTGCGAGCGGTTCGCTGCCGTGCCAAAGGATGTGTTCGCCGTCATCGTTGCGCATCGGGATGAATCCGCACTGCTTTATCGACTGGCTGACCAACCGATTCCCTTCACGGTGGAAGACAATGGATCGGGTGGTTCCCCGAAAGCGCAGGGAACGACCAGGAGTCCCACGTTGATGAGCTGCTCGCGCCAGGCAGGGGCGGTGAGTGATCTTGTCGGTATGGTGGGTCACACTTTGCTCGGTGTGGCTGTCGATGTCGGGAGGTCTTTCGATGGGGCAGATGACGTTCCTCTGGTGTGAACTGACCGGCACGTGTCAGCTCAGCTGTAGCCATTGCTACGCCGACAGTGGGCCGGCGGGCACGCACGGGGCAATGACGGGCGGCGATTGGAAGCGGGTGCTGGACGAGGGCCACTACCTCGATGTGAGGATGGTGCAGTACATCGGTGGTGAACCCACCCGCCATCCCGCCCTCGCAGATCTGGTTGACCACGCCTTGGGGCGCGGCATGGAGGTGGAGGTGTTCAGTAACCTGGTCGCTGTGCCCAGTTCGATGTGGCCGGTGTTCAGTCGGCCCGGGGTGCGGCTGGCCACCAGCTACTACTCCGATCAGGCCGAGCAGCACGAGCGGGTCACCCGGGTACGCGGCAGCCACTCCCGCACCACGGCGGGCATCATCGAAGCCTTGCACCGGTCCATTCCGCTGCGGGTCGGGGTGATCGACATCGAGGATGGTCAGCGTGCCGAGCAGGCCGTCAACTATCTTCGTGCTCTTGGTGTCACACGGATCGACACCGACCGTCTGCGGCAGGTCGGTCGCGGAGTCCGCGATACCGGGCCGGATCTGTCGCAGCTGTGCGGGCACTGCGCGCGGGGCAAGGTGGCCATCGGCCCGGACGGTGCGGTGTGGCCGTGCGTGTTTGCCCGGTGGATGCCGCTGGGCAACGTGCGCGAATCTTCTTTGGCCAAGATCCTGGAGGGTGAACGCATGTGGGCGGCGTGCTCCCAGCTGGCCACGATGGGCAGGAAAGACAGGGATCCGGATCAGCTGAAGTGCTCTCCGGAGACGCGATGTGACCCGTCGAAGAACGACTGCCAGCCCACCTGTCCACCTGGATACCACGCCAAAGGCTGCTGGCCCTCCTATTACTCACCAGACGAAGACGAAGAAGAAGATGAATGAGCTCGGCTAACGAACAACATCGAAAAGACATGAGTGATCGGCTGTGCCGGGCAGCCGATCACTTCTTGGTTACCCTCATGGATGCACCGGTGTTCGGGTGGCGAGATCGCACCGTTGGAAGCCGGGTTTGCGGGGCGGCCAGTGATGGCTGGCTGCGTGTGTCGTGGGCACTGACGCACTGGGCTGAAGGTGATTACTGGACCGGCAACGAGCAGGCCTCGACCATCGTCGGGGTGCCGAAGCCGCAAGTCGTGAACCTGTATGAGTGGGATGAGCAGGATGCGCGTGTTCGTGCTGAGTTGATGACGCTCATACCAGAGTTGCCATGTTCGGCAACCGCTGAATTGCGGGGAGATTTGACTCTGCCGGGTCAGTGGTGGTGGGATCTGAAATCCGCGCTGGATGCACTAGCGCCGCAGACAACTGACCGTACCGCACTCACACAGCGGCAGGCAGGCAGGCGATCACTCGCCTTCTTCGGTAGCGCGGTCGATCCGACCGTGTCGCGCTGGTGTACCGCGCACGGCGACCTGAACTGGTCGAATGTCACCGCGCCAGGACTGGCGCTGCTGGACTGGGAATCCTTTGGCACCGCCCCGGCGGGCTATGACGCCGCGACCCTCTACTGTCTGGCTCTGAAGGCTCCCGCCACCGCAGAGCAGGTGCACGATGTGTTCGCCGATGTATTGGACAGTCCGGACGGCGTTCGTTCCCAACTGTTGGTCATCGCGCGTTACCTCAAGCGGGTCGAGTATGGGGAGTTCGGTGACCTGGCCGATCTTTTCCACAACCATGCCCGCCACCTCATAGCGAACTTCGACGTGCTCAGTCATCGCTGAGCAGGTGGTGCGGGACCCTGCTGGGCTTGGTCCGGAAACTGCCGACCAGAGCAGCGGACCGCTCTACCATTTTCACTCTCGCCACATTCAAATCAGGTCTGCCTCTGATCACCCATCATTCAGTCACAGGACAAAACTGTGCGCAGATGCTCGGCGACCGGTTCGAACAACTGCGGCAACATCGACTCGGCGGTCTCCCATGTATACCAGCCGACCTCGGCGAGTTCTTGGGGATCGCCGACCCGCACCGCAGTGCCGGATATCGGTTCGGCTGCCAGATAAACCATGTGACGACCGGTCCTCGGATGTGTGCGCTCACCCAGAACACGTCCGGTCACCACCTTAAGCCCGGTCTCCTCCATGGTTTCGCGTACCGCAGTCTGTGCGTAGATCTCGCCCCTCTCCTGGGCGCCAGCCGGAAAAGTCCACTCAGGTTTGCCGTCATGTCGACGAGCGAGCAACACACCCTGAGCGCTGGTAATGATCACGGCCACTATGGTCGGTTGTTCAGACACGGCGACTCCTAACGCTTCAAGGATCGGCGGGTACACAACACCGGCTGGGACGAAGTCGGTGAGTCGGTGAACAGGCACCCAGCTCACCGCGACGTTCTCCACCGGATCCCGATTCTCGGGTTCCCCAGCAAGGTGGTCGGCGAGGAAATAGGCGCACAGCGCACCGGTCTTGGGGTGGATGCGGGTACCCAGCGCAGCGCGCACGGTGCAGTGCACACCGGTCTCGGCGAGAGTCTCGGACACCGCGACATTCGCTGGGTCCCGGCCCGGCTTGACAACACCGGTAGGCCACCCCCAGAACACCCCCTCGGTATTGTCGCGCCGACACACCAACAGCACCTCCTGGGCGCGGACCACGACCGCCAGGGACACCGACAGCAGCTGCACACTGCCCGCCCCCTCGTGCACGGCCGGGTCCAGGTGGGTGTAGTCCTCCCCGTCGAGCAGCACCCCGGCGGAACAGCGGTAGAGGAACGCCAACTTGTTCAGGGAATCCCGGGAGGGTTGGCGGTCACCGGTCTCCCAGTAGCTGATGGTCTTAGCGGTCTTCGGGCGTTCGGGATCGGGCCAGAGCTGGTTCCAGCGTTCGGCGACCTGGCGCTGGGTAAGGCCGTGGACCATGCGAGCAGCGGTGAGTGGACTCATCTGGTGTTGTCTGGCCCAGGTGGTGACGATCTGACCGTAGGTGGCGCCTCCGGCGTGTAGACGCGCGGCCTCTTGGGCATAGCTTCGGGCACTACGCACGATGATCACCACCTATCGGGGGGTGGCGGTAGCCGTTGTCCCCGTCTGGCGGGGTGTCCAGCATCGCCCATTTGGGCCTTTACGGCTGGTCCACCTCCGGTGAGTGCCCTCATAGCGTCATTGGCCATGACCAGGCCCACCACACTGCCCGGCGATAGACGGCTATTAGCTGCTGGTGATGGGCAGGTCGTTGTAACCAGCACGGCGGGGCTTCCCACCGTGTGCCGGTTGGTGCGGCGTCCCCGGACTTGCGTCGGCGTTGGTCGGCGTTGGCCACCCGCCCGGTGTCTTCCTTTACCTGGGCGGGGGGCATCACCAACCGAAGGGAGCCTCAGAGTCGCCCGGACGTGGGGTTGGAAGTGGCTCTGCGTCTGGGTACAGCCGGCCGGGCCTGCGTGCCCAAACCCGCCCCCCGGGGGGTGCGTGGGCCTGGCCGGTGT
>JBOHHD010000648.1:0-5769 GCA_050700515.1 Pseudonocardiaceae bacterium | reverse complement strand
CCGGTAGCTCAGCAGGAGATGCGGGCATTGCCCGTCCGAGCTCGGCCAGCGCTCGACGAGGTGATGGTCGTGCTCGGGATGGTGCCCTGGAATGGCAAACCGATCAATGACGGCAACCCGGGCGGTGCGGTGCCCTGGGCCAGAGCTTCCGTTTGCCTGCTCGGTGCAGCCCTTACCGGGTCGGGTCGGCAGCGCTGATATCAGCCAGCGCTGAGGATTTGTCATACTCGATGGCGAGATCGCCGATGCTGACCACGCCGACGGGGCGCGCGCCCTCCACGACGGGCAGCCGGCGGAGAGCCTTGGTGCGCATGAGCTGGACAGCTTTTTCGATCTCGGTATCGGGGGTGACGGTGACCAGCTCCCCAATGATGCAGACTTCCCGCACCGGTGTGCTGGGCGCCTTGTTGTCGGCAACGGCCCGAACGGCGATGTCGCGGTCGGTGATGATCCCGATCAACCGCTCGTTATCCACGATGAGTACGTCCCCGACGTCGTTAATTCGCATCTGCCGGGCCGCCTCACTGATGGGGGCATCGGCATTGACGGTGACCGGATTGGTGGTCATGACCTCTGCGACTGTGGTAGCCATACCAAATGTCTCCCCTCAAATGGGCAAGAAACGTTGCTTGAGGTACGGATTACCCGCCTGAGCGGATCTGCAAACGGATTACGAGATACCCTATCGGGTGGTAAGAGGACACCGGGCAAACCGACAGGTACTCGCCTCACCCGGGTTGATACCCCAGGTTGGGTCAGGTCGGCAGGCCGGCCCGGTAGGCCATCCGCCGCAGCTCCCGGCCGGCGGGAGAGTCGGGGCGCGTGCGGGTGAGCAGCTCGGCGAGCGCTTCGCGGGTGATAGGTGCCCGCAATACGTGATGTGGCGAGATCAGCTCAGCGCGGCGGAACGCCTTGACCGCATCCTCATGGCGTCCTCGGAGCCGGACCAGTGCACGGCCGTAGGTGACCCAGTAATCAGCTTGGCCTGAACGGAGGGGATGTGTCTCTGGGCTCAAACCCTCCGTGAGATGAGCCGCCAATTCATGGTCTCCGGTCTCCAGCGCGGCGAGTGCACGCCATCGCCCGACGTCCTGCGGGCCGAACCCCAGTTGGTAGGCGTTGATTTCCCCGGTGCGGTTCGCCAGCTCAGCTGCATACTCCAAAGGTGCGTCCACGTCGCCGGGCCGGGAGTCCACCGCCGCGAGGAACGAGCGGCACAGTGCCAGCACACCGGACAGCTGCATGCCCTCAGGGGTGCGCGTCGGCACGTTCACCGCGTCCAGCTCGGCTCGCGCCAGGTCGATCGCTCCCGCCGTGACCAACACGTTGAGGCCGCCGTAGACAGCTAAGCCGCGCGCCTCTGGTGTGTCGCGGTCTTGGGCGGCCCGGGTGGCCAGGCTGGCGGCCAACTCGCGCAGTTCGATCGACGCACCGGCCACCCGTAGCCACCCCACGGTGGCGTTGACATGCAGCAGTACCGCCAGGTCGAGCAGCTCGGCGACGTCTCGACCAGCGGCGATCGAGGTGTGCAGGTCTCGGATCAACGCCGGTAGCGCGGCTCCGACCTCGTCGCTGCGGTCGCAGCGGCAGTGCGCCTCCACCACTGCCACGACCCGCCTCCGCAGTACCTCCACGGGCATGAGCTCACCGTCGGGCAGGTTGCGGCTGGCCGCCATCACGGCCAGCAGCACCGCGTTGATCGCGGAGTCGGTGTTGCCGTTGGCCGGTGCGGGCACCGGGAGTTTGGTGAGCTCGCCGGGGGCGATCTGCAGCGCGCTCGCCAGGGCTCTGATCTCGGCGAGGGTCACCGCGCGCAACCCGCGCTCGATCCGGTTCAGCTTCGTCCTGGACATTCCGGTGCCGACCAGGTCGGCGACCACTTGCAGCGACTTGCCCCGGGCAGTGCGGATCTGGTGGATCCGTCGGCCGATGGTGCGCGCTTCCTCGGCGTCCATCCCTGCACCCTCATTTCCCGGGGCCGGCCCCTCACCGACGTCCCGAAGCGGTCGCCCGGGAGCGGTAGACCCCGATGAGGATGCGCTCGCCAGGCTACCGGCGGGTTCCCCGGCTGCGGTGGGTCGTGAGGGCGGGTGGGAGCGGCCGTCGCCGAGCCGGTTCTTGAGCTGCTGAGCGACTTGGGCGGCTTCCCAGACTCCGGCCGAGAGCTGGGCGGCTCGGGAGATGTCGAACCGAACTCGGGTCTTGCGGCCTGAACAGGTCAGTTGCAGGGCCACGCTGCCGTCGTCGCAGGCGACCAGCTGCACCACGGCGTACAGGTCGACGGCGTCCGAGTCGGCGCCGGTCATGCCTTTGACGGGCACCGTCCAGTGCTCCCGGCCGATGTCACCGCTCACGAGCTCGCCTCCGTTCCCTCTGGTGATCAACCCCCGCGCGGTGTCCACCATCCGGTGCGGGGACGCTGACTGAACCGTGGATCTTGTCGCGAACACGTACAACGCGGAATATGTATCACAAAGCCGATAGTGCTCATGACACCCGTCACTGCACAGAATGCCCGCTTATGGTGCCGTCGTGACGTTGGTGACCACCGGGCAGCTCGCCACCGAGCTGGGCGTGAGCCGCAGCGCGATCCTCAAGTGGCACCGCGCCGGGCTGATCATCCCCGAGCTGATCACCCCGGGCAACCACCTGCGCTGGGACGCCGACCAGGTCCGCGCCCAGCTCCGCGCCCGCCGTCAGCGCGATGAATAGCCTCTGAACCGGTACCACCAGACCGCGCTGCCCCGGCACTCCGTGTCGTCCTACATGGTGGGCAAGATCGGCAAGCAGATGCCGTGTCTGGGGAAGGAGTGATGGCGGTGACGACCACCGAAGACGAGCGCACCTACACCGTGCAGGTGGCATGGACTACAGCCGCATCGACCCGGAGGCGCTGGAGATGGTCGCCGGCGCGCGCAGGGAACAGTCCGCGGCCGATGAAATGGGCCGCGCTGCGGCGAAGCGCTGGCGGGAAGCGGCGCGCCCGTTGGTGCGCACCAACATCCGTGCCACCTGTGGTGACCTGTGTTCTCGGGCTCGTGCTTGAGAGAGTGCAGCCGCCGGCTCACCTCGATGATCCGTTACCTCGCCACCATCACAGCGCAGGAACTGGTGATCAGCAGCTCAGCCAGCGGGTGGGCATCGAGGTGAAAGCGACCTCGACCCCGCGGCCTGAGGACTTCCGGTGGCTGGCACCGGCTGGTCGCCCTGTCCCCTCCGACCTGTGGAGCTGACCGGCGAACCTACTCCCGCACGAGCCGGTCGCCTCATGCTGCTCACCGGCGGCGGATGATCAGGACAGCAGAGTCGACCTGGGGTGCTGGGCGGAAGGCATGCCGGGGAAGGGATCGCCCGGCCTGGACATCCCAGCGCAGGGGCGGTCGACCTGGGAGAGCACGCCACCGTTCGACGTGGCGGCGCACTACGGCCCGCTGGAGCACCAGATCGGCGGCCACGAGCCCCGAACGTGACCCCAGCAGCATCCGCAGCAGTGCGCTGGAGATCACATAGGGCGGACTGGCGACCACCCGGAACGGACGATGCGGCAATGTCAGCGACAGCGCATCGGTCTGGAGCACGGTGACCGGTGCCCGGGCGAAGCGTTCGCGCAGCCGCTGGGCCCGACCCGGGTGCGGTTCCACGGCGAGTACCCGCGCCCCGGCGTCGACCAGATGCCGGGTCAACGCTCCCTGGCCGGCGCCGATGTCCAGAACCAGCTGCCCGGGCCGCAGATCGGCCTCGGCGACGATGCGCCCGGCCCACTGATCAACGAGCGGGTGCCAACCCCACGCTCGCCGTGACCGCCCGACGCCGGACACGACGCACCATAAAGATCGTCATGCATCCACGGTAGATGAGCCGCAGAAGTCGCGACAACCGAATTGTTCGACGGTGATCATGATACGTGAAGATCGTGTTGATGCAAGATCGCGACGATGGCTACTGGCCGAGAGGGAATCGCGGATCCGCGACGGTCAGGCTGAGCGCAGCAGCGGGGCGAGTCGCTGCTGGAGTTCTTCGACGGCCTCGCCGTGCTGCCGGGTGGCGGCGATGTGCGGGCGGCGCAGGTTCTCGGTTACCCGCGCGGACCGCAGCTGGCTGATCGCCGCCGAGCCACGGCCCGGTCACGTAAACCCACAATGGACAACGCCGTGCCGCTGACGAATGCGATGTCGGCGAGGCTGACCCCATGGAAGGTGCTCGATCCGAGGCCGTCAGCCGGCTGGTGGTTGGCGAAGTGGTCCTCAGCGGCCGCTATCGCGCGTCGGCGGTCGCTGACGTGCCCGGCGGCACCGAGCACGTCAGCGTGCGAAGAATCGCCCCTACGGCGCCTTCGGCGCACTGGAACATTCATGCTGAGCGGGGCACGGCCTTCCTGCCTGATGCTTGGTCAAATCAATCCCGACCACCCTGCCATCCTCGCGGCCTTACATTTCCTGGCAGGGTCCTGGCAAAATCCTATCTCAGCTGGTCAGGGGTAGTGGGACGAGCCGGAGGGGGTCCCATGCCTGATGTCGGAGGGCTTGGGCGATGTTGGTGGCGACGTGGAGCTGGAGGATGCTGATGGCGAGATTGCGCAGGAATGCCATGACACCGCGGGGGTCGTTGGCAGTACGAACCTGGGAGCGGTCCTCATCGAAGGTTGCGTCGCGTACCCAGCCTGTGTCCTACCCTTGTCAGTCATCGGCTTACTACCCTCCACTGTGTACAGTTACACCATCGTTCTTACACGTCCGGCCACCACCGCATCGTCGCGTGTGACCGGCCCGGGTCGGGTCAGTAGCCGAAGTGGATGTGAGCGGCCCAGTGCGATGGCTTGGTCGGCGCGTCTGCGCGCAGGCTGCGCACGGCCTGGTGGAGTGCTCTGGTGGGGTGGCTGGCGTTGAGCGAGTGCGCCAGGGCGGTGTAGAAGTCGTCCGCGATGCGTCCTGCTGCGTTGTCGGCGACGGGCCAGAGCGTTCCTACGACATGGTGGTAGCCGCCCAGTTGGAAGGCGGTGGCAATGTGCACGGCCTCGTCGGCGAGCGTCTCATTGGACCTGGCCGTCGCGCACGCCGACAGGTATGCGAGTTCGGCGTCCGGAACGTTCAACGACGATAGTTCGATCGCAGTGAGTGGCGCCGACGGATGGTCGTGCAGCAGCAGCCGATTGAGGCCCGGAGACATGGGGTCGGTGAGGGCGTGCAGGGCCAATCCAAGATCACTTATTGTTGTTGTTCGGTAGCCTTAATGTAGTCAAGCGGTCGAATTCTGAATCGAACCAGCGTGTACTGTGGCGAACCAATTCCGCACTCACGGAAACATCTCGGTCACGTCAAGGCCAGGATATTGAAGATGACCTTCTCGTGTTGAGATGATGATTGCTGTCACACAAATTCTCATCGCGGAGAGAAGGCCATCCTGTGTCAGTTTCGCACCACCTCTTCGGTTCGTCAAACTCTGGCGCCTGTGATGAAGCGGATATTTCCAGTCTGCTCACCATGCTGGGGCGCCTGCCTGATCCGCGCGGCACACGAGGTCGGCGGCATAGTCTTGTTTTTGTTCTGGTGGTTTCCGTGGTGGCGGTGCTGGCGGGCGCGTCCGGTTTCCGGCAGATCGCGGATCAAGCCTCCGATCTTCCCCAGTCTTTGCTGGCAAAATTGGGTGGGAGGTGGAACTGGTTCACCTTCAGGTATTCGTGGCCGAGTCGGTCGGTGATACGGTGGGTGTTGGTCGACATCGACGCCGAGGCGCTGGATCGGCTGGTCGGCGCGTGGTTGTGTGAACGCG
>JBOHHD010000647.1:0-2270 GCA_050700515.1 Pseudonocardiaceae bacterium | reverse complement strand
CGCCAACCCTCTGCTGAGCTGCACTCAACCGCTGCCAACCCGGGTACAGAGTTACGCACCGGAGGATCCGAGCAACGGCACAGCGAAGCAGGTCGGCGTCCCGGTGTGGCAGGCCGGGCCGGTCTGGTCGACGATGAGCAGCAGGGCGTCGCCGTCGCAGTCCAGCCGCACCTCGTGCACCTGCTGGGTGTGCCCCGAGGTCTCCCCCTTGACCCAGTAGGACTGCCTGCTGCGTGACCAGTAGGTGGCCCGTCGGGTGGTCAGCGTGCGGTGCAGCGCCTCATCGTCCATCCAGGCCACCATCAGCACCTCACCGGTGCCGCGCTGCTGGACCACGGCGCACACCAGCCCGTCGGCGTTGCGTTTGAGCCTCTCAATGATCGCCAGGCCCAGGTCGCTCATCGCACCGTCACCCCGGCCGTTCGCAGACCGTCCTTGACGTCGCTGATCCGCAACTGACCGAAGTGGAAGACGCTGGCGGCGAGTACCGCGTCGGCGCCCGCGGCCACCGCGGGCGGGAAATGCTCGATTTCCCCGGCTCCCCCACTGGCGATCACCGGAACCGTCACCACGGCCCGCACCGCAGAGATCATCTCGAGGTCGAAGCCGGTCTTCGTGCCGTCCGCGTCCATCGAGTTGAGCAGGATCTCCCCGACCCCCAGTTCCGCCCCGCGCGAGGCCCAGCCCACCGCGTCGATGCCGGTGCCCCGGCGTCCGCCGTGGGTGGTCACCTCGAAACCGGACGGGGTCGGTGGCTGGTCGGGCGGTACCCGTCGGGCGTCCACCGAGAGCACAATGCATTGAGCACCGAAGCGGTGGCTGGCCTCACGCAACAGTTCCGGGCGGGCGATCGCGGCGGTGTTGAGGCTCACCTTGTCCGCCCCGGCCCGCAACAGGCGGTCCACGTCGGCCACCTGCCGGATCCCCCCGCCCACGGTCAACGGGATGAACACGCACTCCGCGGTGCGGCGGACCACGTCGTAGGTCGTCTCACGTTGCGCCGAGGACGCCGTGACGTCCAGAAAGGTCAGCTCATCGGCGCCTTGCGCGTCGTATTCCGTGGCGAGCTCGACGGGATCACCGGCGTCGCGCAGGGAGGTGAAGTTCACTCCCTTGACCACCCGCCCCGCGTCGACGTCCAGGCAGGGGATCACGCGCACCGCGACGGTCATGGACGTCAGCCTAGATGCGGTGTCCCCTCGGGCATGGAGGACTGACACACCGGGCATGGGGAGCGGACACACCGAGCATGGAAGCCGGACACGCCGGGGGTGGGTCAGGGGGTGGCGGCGATCAGGGCTTCGGGGAGGGTGAGGGCACCGGCGTAGAGGGCTTTGCCGATGATCGCGCCTTCGACACCGGCGGGGGCAAGGGCGGCGAGCGCGGTGACATCGGCGGCGCAGGAGACCCCGCCGGAGGCGATCACCGGAGCGTCGGTGCGGGCGCAGACCGCGCGCAGTAGGTCGAGGTTCGGCCCGCGCAGGGTGCCGTCCTTGGTGACGTCGGTGACCACGTATCGCGGGCAGCCGTCCCGGTCCAGGCGGGCCAGCACCTCCCAGAGGTCGCCGCCGGTCTCGGTCCAACCGCGCGCGGCGAGGATGTGGCGCCCCTCGGCGATCCGCACGTCGAGCCCCACCGCGATCCGCTCACCGTGCTCGGCGATCGCCTGTCGACACCACTGTGGTTCCTCCAGCGCGGCGGTGCCCAGGTTCACCCGAGCACATCCGGTGGCCAGTGCCCGGGTCAGCGACTCGTCGTTCCGGATTCCCCCGGACAGTTCGACGGCGATGTCCAACTTGCCGATGATCTCGGCCATCAGGTCGGCATTGGAACCCCGGCCGAAGGCGGCGTCGAGGTCGACCAGGTGGATCCATTCGGCACCATCGGCCTGCCAACGCAGCGCGGACTCAAGGGGATCGCCGTAGGCGGTCTCACTGTCCGCCTCGCCTTGGGTCAGGCGGACAGCCCGGCCACCGATGACGTCCACCGCGGGCAGCAGCACGAAACTCACCGATCCACCCTAGGTGAGTCCAGCACCTCACCGTCCATGTGACCCCCGCTGGGCTGTCCGGGTGATATCAGATTGATGAGCGACCCTTTACCCTCAACAACCCGCGACAGATCAAGCACGCACAGTATTCTTGGGCGGTTTCAAGCGGTGGATGCGTCAGCTGCCTCTAATAGTATAGTGTTGAGTTTTTCGGAGGGTTTGAGCCAGTCGAGTGTTTGTCGGGGTCGTCCGTTGAGTTCGAAGGCGACCGCGTCGAGGT
>JBOHHD010000646.1:0-2281 GCA_050700515.1 Pseudonocardiaceae bacterium | reverse complement strand
CGGGGAGCGAGGAACCCGATCCGCAGCGGAAACCGCAACCTGCTGATCGGCTGGAAGGACGCTGTGGCCGCCATCGGTCGGCCTGGTCTGCATTTCCACGATCTGCGCCACACCGGCAACACCCTCGCTGCCCCGGGGGCGAGTCTGCGCGACCTGATGACCCGCATGGGCCACGACAGCGCCCGGGCCGCGATGATCTACCAACATGCCACCACCGTGGAAGATCACGCCATCGCCGACCGGCTGAGCGGCCTGGTCGACGCCCACCGCGCCAAGTCCGACGCTACAAGCACTCTCCAGAAAGGCGACGATGACGAAGGTGATGACGGCGCAACCGGTGTGCTGGACTCGGTCAGTTAGTGGCACGGGAATGGCACGAAAGGCGATAGTCACGTTCACAAGAAAGCCCCCGGTCTACAAAGAACTATCTCTGACCTGGGATTTCAGGATGGAGCGGGTGACGGGAATCGAACCCGCGTCTAGAGCTTGGGAAGCTCTCATTCTACCATTGAACTACACCCGCAGCGGGGCTGAGCTTAACATGAGCACTGCCCCTGGTCTCGGCTGAACCGCTCTGCGGCGGGGCGCGTCGGCCGCACTAGGGTAGCGCTGTGTTGCTGTCCGACCGGGACCTGCGTGCCGAGATCGACGCCGGGCGTCTGGGCGTCGACCCGTTCGACGACAAGCTGCTCCAGCCCTCCAGCATCGACGTGCGGCTGGACCGCTACTTCCGGGTCTTCATCAACACCCGTTACACCCACATCGACCCGTCGCGCCAGCAGGACGATCTCACGTCGCTGGTGGAACCGGAGGGTGACGAGCCGTTCGTGCTCCACCCCGGTGAGTTCGTGCTCGGCTCCACCTTCGAGCAGCTGACCTTGCCCGATGACCTGGCCGGGCGGCTGGAGGGCAAATCGAGTCTCGGGCGGTTGGGGTTGCTCACGCACTCCACCGCCGGGTTCATCGATCCGGGGTTCACCGGGCACATCACCCTTGAGCTGTCCAACGTGGCCAATCTCCCGATCACGCTGTGGCCGGGGATGAAGATCGGGCAGCTGTGCCTGTTCCGGTTGTCCAGCCCGGCCGAGCACCCGTATGGCTCGCAGCAGGCCGGCTCGCGCTACCAGGGGCAGGGCGGCCCCACGCCGTCGCGGGCCTACCTGAACTTCCATCGGGTGGAGACCCGCCGGTGACGGTCAGCGTCAATACTTCCTTGACGACAAGCGGAGCGTCAAGCCATACTTGACGCATGACCCTTGATGAACTCATCGCGCAGACCCGGTCCCGCGCGGCCAGTGTTCAGCCGCTCGACCTGCTGGTCAGCGCTGCCCAACAGCAGCAGGAGCTCGCGGATCTCGGTGAGCAACTACTCGACCATTTCGTTCAGGAGGCCCGCGCGGCGGAGTGCCCGTGGTCCCAGATCGGCGCCGCGCTCGGGGTCACCAAGCAGGCCGCTCAGCAGCGTCACTCCACGGTGCGCTCGCTGCTCGGCAGGCTCAAGGACCACGTGGAGTCCTGGGGCCCGTTCCGCAGGTTCGCCCCTGGAGCGCGACAGGCGGTCGTGCTGGCCCAGGAGGAAGCCCGTCAACTGTGCCACGACTCCCTCGGCACCGAGCATCTCCTGCTCGGCCTGCTCGCGGAGGGCCAGGGTCTCGGTGCGCGCGCGCTGCACGGAGCCGGGATCACCCTGGAGACCGCTCGGGCCGGGGTCGAGGAGATCGTCGGTCGTGGCCACGAGCCGCTGAGCGGGCGCATCCCGTTCGCGCCCCGCGCCAAGAAGGCACTCGAACTGGCACTGCGCGAGTCACTCCACCTCAACCACAACTACATCGGCACCGAACACATCCTGCTCGGCCTGCTCAGAGAGGGCGAGGGCGTCGGCGCGCAGTTGATCACAGCTGCGGGTGTCCCGCCCGAGGATCTTCGCAACAGCGTCCTGGCCCTGCTCGACCAGGAGTGATGACGGGCGACCGATCAGCGCGCCGGCCGGACCCGCCTCAGTACGATCTGACCGTGGACGCGCTGACCAGGCTCTCGGAGCAGTTCGACCCGCTGCGCCCGCTGGCGGCGGACGAGACCGATCTGTACGTGGACTGGCAGAACCAGCTCGACATCGCCGACGACGTCAAGATCCGTCTGGCGAATTCGATCGCCCGCAGCCCGGGGCCGGTCACCCGGCTGTTCACCGGCCACCGTGGCGCCGGCAAGACGACCGAGCTGAACCGGGTGCGGCAGCGGCTTGAGGACGGTGTGGGTGGGCGCCGGGTGTTCGTGTCGATGC
>JBOHHD010000645.1:0-9298 GCA_050700515.1 Pseudonocardiaceae bacterium | reverse complement strand
GCGGCCGGCGTCGTGGACCGAGGCCTTGCAGACCGCGGCGCAGGGACTTCTCGCTGCCCGGAGCGGCGGGGTCGGGGTGCTCGCCGGCGGACGCCTCACCGTCGAGGACGCCTACGCGTACGCGAAGTTCGCCCGCGTCGCGTTGAGCACCAACGACGTGGATTTCCGCGCCCGGCCGCACTCCGCCGAGGAGCTGGATTTCCTCGCCGCGCAGGTGATGGGCTTCGATCCCGACTCCGGGGGCGTGACTTACCGCGATCTGAGTGAGGCACCGGCCGTGCTCTGCGTCGCCTTCGAGCCCGAGGAGGAGTCCCCGATCGTCTTCCTCCGGCTGCGCCGCGCCGCCCGGGATCGCGCCATGTCGGTGTGGCACCTCGGGCAGTACACCACGCCGGCGGTGCGCAAGACCTTCGGTAAGTTGCTCCCGGCGCTGCCCGGAGATGAGCCGGCCGTCCTGGACTCGCTGGCCGGTCCGGTGCGGGACGCGTTGGCCGCCCCTGGAGCGATCCTGCTGGTCGGTGAGCGGGCCGCCGAGGTACCGGGGCTGTTCTCCGCGGTGACCCGGTTCGCCGCGGCGACCGGGGCCCGGATGGCATGGATCCCTCGTCGAGCCGGCGAGCGCGGTGCCCTGGAGGTCGGCGCGGTGCCGGCGCTGCTGCCCGGTGCCAGGCCGGTTGCCGACCCGGTGGCCCGGGCCGAGATCGAACGCGCCTGGGGCATCACGATCCCGGCCCAGCCCGGCCGGGACACCACGGCCATCCTCGCCGCCGCGGCGGCCGGACAGCTGGACGGCCTGCTCATCGGTGGTGTCGACCCGGCTGATCTGCCCGATCCCCGGCTGGCTGAGCAGGCGTTGAGCCGGGCGCGGTTCGTGGTGAGCCTGGAGCTGCGAGCCAGCGCGGTGACCCAGGCCGCCGACGTCGTGCTGCCGGTCGCGGCCGTTGCCGAGCGGGCGGGCAGCTACCTCAACTGGGAGGGCCGGCGGCGCGAGTTCGCCACCACGATCACCGCAGGGGTCACCACCCTGCCGGACTGCCGGGTGCTGGACAGCCTGGCCATCGAGATGAACGTCGACCTGTTCACCCAAACGCCCGCGGCGGCCGCGGCCGACCTCGCCGCGCTGGGCCGCTACCAGGGTCCCCGGATCGAGGCGGCCCTGTGGCCCGCCCGGCCCGCCACCGAGGTCGGCGCGGGGAAGGTGCTGCTGGCGACCTGGCGCCGGTTGCTGGACAACGGGTCTTTGCAGGACAACGAGCCGCACCTGGCCGGTACCGCCCGGCCCGCCGCTGCGCTGCTCTCCGCGGCCACCGCCGACGCGCTGGCTGTGCGGGTCGGCGGGATGGTGCGGGTCGCCACCGAGCGTGGCTCGATCACCCTGCCCGCCGAGGTCGTCGACCTGCCACCGGGGGTGGTGTGGATTCCGGGTAACTCCGGACCCGCTACCGTCCGGACCAGCCTCGGTGTCGGGCATGGCGCGGAGGTGAGCGTGACCACCGCTACCGCCTATCCGACGTCGGGAGGTAAGCCATGACCCCCGCCGAAGCGGTGCTCGCCGATGACCCGCTGTGGCTCATCGCGCTGAAGGTCTTTGTGATCTTCAGCCTGCTCCAGGTTCTCGTGATGTTCATGATCTGGGCGGAACGTCGGGTGGTCGGGCGAATGCAGCACCGCCCCGGTCCCAATCGAGTGGGGCCCTTCGGGTTGCTCCAGGCATTGGCCGATGGCATCAAGTTGGTGTTCAAGGAGGAAATCCGGCCCGTCATGGCCGACCGCTGGGTCTTCATCATCGCCCCGATGATCTCGGCGATCACCGCGTTCACCGCGTTCTCGGTGATCCCCATCGGTGGTCAGGTGTCGATCTTCGGTGAGCAGACCCTACTGCAGATCACTGATCTGCCCGTCGGGGTGCTGGTGGTGCTGGCCGCCTCCTCGCTGGGGGTCTACGGAATCGTGCTGTCCGGCTGGTCTTCGGGATCGCCCTACCCGCTGCTGGGTTCGCTGCGCTCGGCCGCCCAGGTGATCTCCTACGAGATCGCCCTGGGGATGTCGATCGTCGCGGTGATCCTGTTCTCCCGGTCGCTGTCCACCTCGGACATCGTGGCTGCGCAGGCCGACCAGTCCTGGTTCGTGTTCCTGCTCTTCCCCAGCTTCGTGATCTTCTGCATCGCCATGGTGGGGGAGACCAACCGGGCCCCCTTCGACCTGCCCGAGGCGGAGTCGGAACTGGTCGGTGGTTTCCACACCGAGTACTCCTCGATGAAGTTCATGCTCTTCTTCCTCGCTGAGTACATCAACATGGTCACCGTCTCGGCGATGGCCACCACCCTGTTCCTCGGTGGCTGGCACGCACCGTGGCCGCTGGCCGGTGGGCCTCTGGACAGTGGCTGGTGGGGTGCTGTCTGGTTCACCGCCAAGGTGCTGGCGTTCGTGTTCGTGTTCATCTGGTTGCGGGGCACCCTGCCCCGCCTGCGCTACGACCAGTTCATGGCGCTCGGCTGGAAGGTGCTGGTGCCATTCAGCCTGATCTGGATCGTGCTGGTCACCGCGGTTCGGGCCCTGCGCAACGCCGACGTCACCCAGATGCAGATCCTCGTGGTCGGCGGAATGGCGCTGGGTGTAGTAGTGATCATCGCGTATCTGCTGCCCGAGCGCCGGCGCCCGGACGAAGGCCGCGAGGTGCCCACCGCCGGTTCGGACTATCCACTGCCCCCGCTGGATCTGGTGGTACCCACCCCACCACCCCGGCGGGCGGCGGTGACCGCTGGAGTGGTGGCCACCGGCCGGTCAAAGACAGACCAGGAGGACTCCGATGGGATTGCTTGATCCGGTCAAGGGCTTCGGGGTCACCTTCTCGACGATGTTCAAGAAGGTCGTGACCGAGGAGTATCCCGAGGTCAAAAAGGTCACCGCGGCGCGCTACCACGGCCGCCATCAGCTCAACCGGCACCCGGACGGATTGGAGAAGTGCGTCGGGTGCGAGCTGTGCGCGTGGGCCTGCCCGGCGGACGCGATCTACGTCGAGGGCGGGGACAACACCGAGCAGGCTCGCTACTCGCCCGGAGAGCGCTACGGCGAGATCTACCAGATCAACTACCTGCGGTGCATCGGGTGCGGGCTGTGCATCGAGGCCTGTCCCACCCGTGCGCTGACCATGACCAACGAGTTCGAAGTGGCCGACGACAATCGGCAGGACCTGATCTACACCAAGGAGGACCTGCTGGCACCGCTGCTGGCCGGGATGGAACAGCCCCCGCACCCGATGCGGCTGGGCGAGAGCGAGCAGGACTACTACGTGCAGGGTCCGACCCTGGAGCGGCGGGTCGGCACGGTGGGTGAGGAACGACCATGAGCGCCGTCGCCGTCCTGCTCGCCCAGGCGCCGATACCGTCGGACACCATCGGCATGGGGGAGACCATCGCCTTCTGGATCCTGGGCCCGCTCGCGCTGGCCGGGGGGCTGGGGATGGTCTTCGCCCGCAATGCGGTGCACTCGGCGCTGTGGCTGGTGCTCAGCATGCTGTGCCTGGGTGCGCTGTACATGGTGCAGCAGGCGCCGTTCCTGGGCTTCGTGCAGATCATCGTCTACACCGGCGCGATCATGATGTTGTTCCTGTTCGTGCTCATGCTGGTGGGTAGGGACAGCGTCGACTCGGTGGTCGAGGTGCTGCGTGGTCAGCGGCTCGCCGCTGGGCTGGCCGGGCTGGGGCTGGCCCTGCTGCTGGTGACCACCCTGGGCCGGTCGATGCAGGATGTGACCGCGGTGGGTCTCGCCGAGGTCAACGCCGGCGGCCGCAACGTCATCAATCTGGGTCGCACGCTGTTCACCGACTATCTTTTCCCGTTCGAGCTCACCTCGGCGCTGCTGATCACGGCCGCGGTCGGTGCCATGGTGCTGACGTTCACCGAGCGCGGCAAGGAGGGCAGGATGACCCAGCGCGAGCGGGTGGAGGCCAGGATCCTGGGGGATCGGCCTTCTCCGCTGCCCGGCCCCGGGGTGTTCGCCACCACCAACTCGGTGGCCACCCCGGCTCTGCTGCCGGACGGTTCGGTGGCTCAGGAGTCCAAGTCCGAGCTCATCTCCTCGACCTCCCACGACCGTCTGGAGGATGACGTGCGTAGCGTCGCCGAGGCCGGGACCGGTACCGATTCCCGCGCCCTGCGCGGGCCGGTTCCCCCCGCCGGGTCGGACCGATGACCCCGACCTACTACCTGCTGCTGTCCGCCATGCTGTTCACCATCGGTGCCGTTGGTGTTCTGGTGCGGCGCAATGCCGTGGTGGTGTTCATGTGCGTCGAGCTGATGCTCAACGCGGTGAACCTGACCCTGGTCACGTTCTCCCGGATCGACGGGACGCTGGACGGGCAGATCATGGCCTTCTTCGTGATGGTCGTGGCCGCCGCGGAGGTCGTCGTCGGCCTCGCGATCATCATGGCGATCTTCAAGACCCGCCGATCGGCCTCGGTCGACGACGCCAACCTGCTGAAGTACTGAGAGGGAGCGCCCGGTATGATCTCCGGTTTGGCCCCCGGTATCAACGTGGCCCTGTCATCGGTGTCCGAGTCCCCGGTGTCCGACGCGGCCGGTATCGCGCAGCACGCGTGGCTGCTCGTCGCGCTGCCCGCATTCGGTGCGCTGGTGCTGCTGCTGGGCGGTCGTCGGGCCAACCCCTGGGGCCACCTGCTGGGTTGCGCGACCGTGCTCGCGGCCTTCGGTTACGGCGTGGCCCTGATCAGTGCGTGGCTCAGTCTCGGTGTCGAGGAGCGGACCCAGGAACTGGGGCTGGGCACCTGGTTCGGGACGAACGCGCTGCAGATCGACTTCGGTATCCGGCTGGATCCGTTGTCCCTGACCTTCATGCTGCTCATCACCGGGGTCGGCGCGCTGATCCACATCTATTCGATCGGCTACATGAGCCATGACCCGGGCAGGCGCCGGTTCTTCGGATACCTGAACCTGTTCATCGCGGCCATGCTGGTGCTGGTGCTCGCGGACAACTTCGTCACCCTCTACCTGGGCTGGGAGGGTGTGGGCCTGGCCTCCTACCTGCTGATCGGCTGGTATCAGGATCGTCCCAGCGCGGCCACCGCGGCGAAGAAGGCGTTCCTGATGAACCGGGTCGGCGACGTCGGCCTGGCCTTGGCGATCTTCCTGCTGTGGCGGGAACTGGGCACCGTGGAGTTCTCCGAGGTGTTCGCCCGCGCCGGGGAGATCGGTGGACCCACGCTGTTGGCGATCACCGTGCTGCTACTGCTGGGCGCCTGTGGCAAGTCCGGTCAGTTCCCGTTGCAGGACTGGCTGCCCGACGCGATGGAGGGCCCGACCCCGGTCTCCGCGTTGATCCACGCCGCGACGATGGTGACCGCCGGGGTGTACCTCATCGCCCGGTGCAACCCGCTCTACAACCTCACCGAAACCGGGCAGCTGATCGTCGCGGGGATCGGGGTGATCACCTTGATGATCGGGGCGATCATCGGCTGCGCCTACGACGACATCAAGAAGGTGCTGGCCTACTCCACGGTCAGCCAGATCGGATACATGATCCTCGCCGTCGGGCTGGGCCCGGCCGGCTACGCGCTGGGCATCCTGCACCTGCTCACCCACGGCTTCTTCAAGGCGTGCCTGTTCCTTGGGGCCGGTTCGGTGATGCACGCGATGCACGACGAGGTCGACATGCGCCGGATGGGTGGGCTCGCCCGGCACCTGCCGATCACCTTCGTGCTGTTCGGCACGGGTTATCTGGCGTTGGTCGGCTTCCCCTTCTTCTCCGGCTTCTTCTCCAAGGACGCGATCATCGAGGCCGCCTTCGGTGCGGGTGGTAACCAGGGCCTGCTCCTCGGCGGTGCGGCGCTGCTGGCGGCCGGGATCACCGCCTTCTACATGACCCGTCTGATGCTCATGACGTTCTTCGGCCAGCCCCGGTGGAAGGACCTGCAAACCCCCGACGGTCAGAGCTACCACCCGCACGAGGCCCCGGCGGTGATGTGGCTGCCCATGGTGCCGCTGGCGCTCGGTTCGGTGGGCGTGGGGTACTTCCTGTACTCCCATGAGCGGCTGGCGATCTGGCTGGAGCCGTCGTTGGGCCTGCTGCAACACAGCACCTTCGCCCCGTTCCCGGTCGAGTACGTGCCGCCGCTCACCGTCGCGGTCTCCGCGCTGGGTGCGCTGATCGCCTGGCTGGTCGTCGGCCGGGCCCCCGTGCCGGTGCGCCGCCCGGAGCGGGTCTCGGTGCCGGTGGCCGCCGCCCGGGCCAACCTCTACGCCACCGCGATCAATGAGGTGCTCATCGCCAGGCCCGGTACCTGGCTCACCCGGGCGCTGGTCTTCGTGGACAACAAGGGTATCGACGGGCTGGTCAACGGCACTGCGGCGTTGTTGGGCGGCACGTCGGGCCGGGTGCGCCGGATGCAGAACGGCTTCGTGCGCACCTACGCACTCGGGATGCTGGGAGGCTCGGTCCTGGTGATCGCCACGCTACTGGCGGTGAGCTACTGATGAATCCCGACTACGGGGGCGCGCTGCTGCTGGCCATGCTGGTGCTGCCCCTGGTGGGCAGTGTGGTCGTCGCCCTGCTGCGCAGCTCTCCCACCGCTGCTAAGGCCACCGCGATGGTGTTCGCGCTGGGGGAGCTGGTGCTCGCCGGGCTGGCCTGGTCGGTCTACGACCCGGGTGGCGAGCGGCTGCAGCTGGGCCTGTCCGCAGAGTGGATCCCGGCTTTCGGTGCCCGCTTCGCGCTCGGTGTCGATGGCATCGCGCTGGTGATGATCGCGCTCACCGCCGTGCTGGTGCCGATCGTGATGGGTGCCTCCTGGGAGGAGAAGCTGCCCGAGGGGCGCACGGCGGGCGGCTTCTACGCGCTGCTGCTGGCCACCCAGGCGATGAGGATCGGCGTCTTCGCGGCCACCGACAACCTGCTGTTCTACCAGTTCTTCGAGGTCATGCTGGTGCCGATGTACTTCCTCATCGGTCGGTTCGGTGGTCCCCGGCGCCAGTACGCGGCGGTGAAGTTCTTCCTGTACTCGCTGCTCGGTGGGCTGGTGATGCTGGCCAGCGTGATCGGAATCTTCGTGGTCAGCTCGGGCGAGCTGGGCGAGGGCACCTTCGACTGGGCCGCTCTGGTCAGCATCGCCGCCGACATCCCGCAGCAGACCCAGATCTGGCTGTTCCTCGGGTTCTTCGTGGCTTTCGCGATCAAAGCACCGCTGGTGCCGTTGCACACCTGGCTGCCCGACGCCGGCGCGGAGGCCCCGGTGGGGGCGGGCGTGCTGCTCGTCGGCGTGCTGGACAAGGTCGGCATCTACGGCTTTCTGCGGTACTGCCTGCCGCTGTTCCCCGAGGCATCCCGGGTGCTGGCCCCGCTGGTGCTGGTGCTGGCAGTCGCCGGAATTCTCTACGCCGCGCTGCTCGCCGTCGGCCAGACCGACCTGAAACGGTTCGTGGCTTACACCTCGGTGGCGCACTTCGGCTTCATCGCCCTGGGCGTGTTCGCCTTCTCCACCCAGGGCCAGGCCGGCGCGGTGCTGTACATGGTCAACCACGGCATCTCGACGGGCATGCTGTTCATCGTGATCGGCATGCTGATCGCCCGCGGGGGTTCCCGGCTGATCGCCGACTACGGCGGGGTCGCGGCGCTGGCACCGGCGCTGGCCGGGATGATGCTGCTGGCCGGGCTCTCCTCACTGGCGTTGCCGGGCACCAACTCATTCGTCTCGGAGTTCATGGTGCTGGTCGGGTCGTTCCCGCGTGAACCGGTGTACACCATTCTGGCCACCGCGGGCATCATCTTGGCCGCGCTGTACGTGCTGTGGGTCTACCAGCGTGTCATGACGGGGCCGGTCCGGGGCGCGGCCGTGCTCGCGGCGTTGGAGGGAGGGCCGGGCGCCGGCGGCGGACCGGGGACCATGCTGGCGCCGGACGTCGCGGCAAGCCGGCGCGCCAACGGGTTTCCCGACCTATCGGTCCGCGAGGTCGCGGTACTGGCCCCCCTGGTGGCAATGATTCTGTTCCTCGGGTTCTCTCCGCAGCCACTGCTGGACGTGATCAACCCTTCGGTCGGGGCGACGCTGAGCGAGGTCGGGCTGACCGACCCGGTTCCTGGGCAGCAGGGAGGCAACTGACGTGCTCGGCGCAGCAGTGATGGCGCACTTTCCGTTCGCGGGGGTTCATTTCGCGGGGGTTCCTCTTTCCGGGGCCTCGGCGCAACCCGTGGCGGTGCCCGAGGTCGCCTACCCGGCCATCGCCCCGGTGCTGATCGTGCTCGGGGCGGCCTGCCTGTCCGTGCTGGTGGAGGCATTCATCCCGCGTTCCTCGCGGTGGTCGGTCCAGGTCCTCCTGACGTTTCTCACCCTGGCCGCGGCAGGCGCGGCGCTGGGTGCTCACCTGTACTCCTACGCCCGGGAGGGTCAGGGTGACGTCCTCACCCTGACCGGAACGGTGGTCGTCGATGGCCCCGCGCTGTTCTTGTGGGGCACGCTGCTCGCCCTGGGCTTCGGGGCGGTACTGCTCATCGCGGACAAGTCGGTGGAACCGGGCGGCGCGTTCGCCGCCGACGCCGCGGTCCGGCCGGGCACGCTCATCGACCGCGAGATCAACCGGGCGGTGCAGCCGCAGGGCTACGCGGGTACCGCGGTGGTCACCCGGATGCAGACCGAGGTGTTCCCGCTGTTCTTGTTCTCCCTCGGCGGGATGATGGTCTTCGTCGCCGCGAACGACCTGCTCACCATGTTCATCGCGCTGGAAGTGCTCAGCCTGCCGCTGTACCTGATGTGCGGGCTGGCCCGGCGCCGCAGGCAGCTGTCGCAGGAAGCGGCCGTCAAGTACTTCCTGCTCGGCGCGTTCTCCTCGGCGTTCTTCCTCTACGGGGTGGCCCTGATCTACGGCTACGCCCGCTCGGTCACGCTGTCGGAGATCGCCGAGGCGGCCGGTGGCTCGGACCGTTCGGACACGCTGCTGTTCGGCGGCTTGGCCCTGCTGATGATCGGGCTGTTGTTCAAGGCCTCGGTGGGGCCGTTCCATGCCTGGACCCCGGATGTGTACCAGGGCGCGCCGACGCCGGTCACCGCGTTCATGGCGGCCTGCACGAAGGTCGCCGCGTTCGGCGCCATCCTGCGGGTGCTGACGGTCGCGTTCGGGACCACCGAGTGGGAGTGGCGCGGGGTGTTGTGGGGCGTCGCGATCGTCTCGATGGTGATCGGTGCCGTACTCGGTCTCACCCAGACCGACATCAAACGCATGATCGCCTATTCTTCGGTCGCGCATGCCGGGTTCATTCTGGTCGGAGCGATCGCGCTGACCGAGGCGGG
>JBOHHD010000644.1:0-7783 GCA_050700515.1 Pseudonocardiaceae bacterium | reverse complement strand
ACCGATCGTGAGATGGCGCTGATTCCGCTCGTCAGGCACAAGTTTCATGGTGACTGGAATTACACCATCAACAAATCGATGGATGAACCCAGCCAAGAAAGTGATTAATTTAAATACAAGCCCTAAGTACCTTGGTTAAATGGAAACCATCGGCCTGCGAGAGCTCAACCAGAACCCGTCCAGGGCGGTCGCGCGGGTCCGCGCCGGAGCGTTGCTCATCGTCACCGACCGTGGCCGGCCGGTGCCGCGCATGTTTCCGGAGGTCGAGCACCCCAGTATCCAGCAGATGATCGCAGCTGGAACGGTCCGGCCCCCCGCATGATCCGCAGCGTGCACCCGTCCGGGCATCATCAGGCTCGATAACAACGTTGCGTGACTGCTTGTCCAAAAGTTGGCCAATCGATCTGGTTGGCGCTTCCCGTGCCGTGTTCGTTCGGTCACTATATGGCCATGACTCACGGGGAGCGCGATTCCGGGCATGGTCGTTGGAAGCGATGGGCGGTCGTGTGCTGCACGGCCGGCCTTCTGCTGGCGTTGCCCGGTTGCGGCAGCACTCCCGAGGAGGCCGACCCGCCCACCGTCATCTCCTACGCCGCAGCGGCCGACCGGCTCAGTGGTCTGGACCCAGCTGAGGCGCAGGAGCAGCTCCGAGACTGGATTCGGACCGGGCTGGCCACTGCACTGGAACTGGACACCACTCAACTGCGTAACTCGCTCTACGACACAGTTCCGGTCCGGGATCCGGCGTTTGTCGGGCTTGCGGAGCAGCCCAGCGGACCCGGGCGAGCCTTGTTCGACGGGCGCGACACCCTCCACGTGCTGGTGCCGCGCGACGACCCCGATGAGGCCCGCACGATCGGGCTGCTCCTCGACGACCACCGGACCGATGCCGGAGCCGATTCCGCACTGGTCCAGATACACCATTATCAAATCTATCCGGACGCGCAGACGATCGAGCTGACCGTGCAGGACCCGGCACCCACCGCCGAAGTTCGATCGGCCAACGGATATGTCGAAACGCAGGTTGGCGACACCACGGGGTTAACCGACTTCCTGGCCCAGACCAATCACCTTTCCCTGTTGGAGGTGCGGGGCCCGGAGATCTGGGCCGGTGGCTGGACGTGGCCCGAGCTGACCCCTGGGATGGCCGGAGCCCGGTTGAGCCACGAGGATGTTTCGGTGATCCAGCGCGGTTATCTGGCCGTAGCCGCCGGGAGGCTTCCGGGTTTTTCGCTGGATCCCGGGCCGCCGGAGACTCCCGGAGACGCTCTCGCCATCCTTACGGACCTGAGCCCGGAGCTGTCCTCTCGGCTCAGCACAGACGCCTGGGAAGGTTCGGCTTTCCCGTCTGCCGATGCGGTCAGGGAAACGGTCGACAATGCGCTTTTCTACGACGACCCGCAGCCAGCCGCGCTGGCCGAGCTCGGCCTGCCCACGGACCGCACCCAGCTTTATGTCCTCTCCAAACTGTTCGAAGGGTTGCCCACCTACAGTCAGGCCCGTTATGACGGCGGACTGGCCGGCACCGAGGTCGGGATGACTCTCTTCTACACCGACTTCGTGGCCAAGAACTGGATCAACGATGTCGGCACCGGCGTGCCGACCGACGCGGTCGGAGGTTTCATCCCCGATCCTGAAGCGGTGATCCCGTGGAGTCACTGCCCGGGGCCGGATGATCCACTGAGCGAATACGGTCGACTGTGGTTCGGGCCGAACGAATCCGGGTTCACCTTCGACGACACCCGGGTCGGTATCGGGGCGCAGGCGACGCGGCTGTTCAGCCGGTCGGACAGCGATGAGGGTACTGAGGTCGAGCCCACCTACGGGTTCGGTCGAGGAATACGCTGGTGGGACCAGCACTATCAACAGGTCGCCGACTATGAACCGCAATACCAGCGGCTCGACCAGATCATGCGGTGGAGCGCTGCCCTGGAATGGCTCATCTCGCGGACCGACAAAGAGCTTCCCCAGCTGAGCGACACCCAGATCCGCTCCGACCTGCGCTTCCAGGATTGGTACGCGCAGCACAGCGAGCTGCGGGAACGGTCGCAGATCGAATTCGTGGCACCGCCGTCCGCGGCGCAGGAAGCCGTTCTGTTCAAGCCATCGGCAAGCTACGACTCGTGCGGATATCGGGCCCTGAGCGGGGGTGTCTCGCTCAGCGACCTCATCCAACGCCAAGGTGACCGAACCGTGCGCGCCGAACTCCCTGCCCCGGTCCGTCGGGCCGGCCCGGTCGATCCGGCATCCACCTTCGACCCGCAAACCGGTACCGGCGCGATCACCCGACTTTCGATCGAGGAGAACGGCCAGATCGCCGACCGGCTCACCCGCACGTTCTCCTCGATGCCGGATGGCTCGGCTCGGATCGCTGTCGATGCCGGCGGCACCCGTGTTTCCCAGTTCGGAAAGTTGAAGATCCGGCGGGCCGAAACCGCCCGGCGACAGATCGAGGTCGACCTTGTCGCCGATCGGGGGCAGGTGTCGCAACGGGTCGATTTTCAGGGTCAGGACATGGGTGCACTGGTGGCCCGCAAGGAGGCCGATACGGTCACGGTCCAGTGGCATTCCGGCTGGGTCGATCGCTTCCGGCGCGCACTGGAACCGCTCCAGGACCGCCTGACATCCGGGTCGGTCACCGGTGAGCCGTTGGCCACCGACGGCGTGCTGTACAGCTACCTGGACCCGACCGGTGTCGTGCAGTACAAAATCGGCGGCCAGGACTCCCCGTGGTTCTCGATCACCAAGGAACTCCGGCCGCCCGGCGAGGATCTGGCCTTCCAGTTCGGTGGCCGGAATGCGGACACCGGCCTGCCGGAGTTCTTCCAGGTCAATTTCTCCGCGGCGCCCGAGCTGCAGCGCGCGGGTCGGCCTGCGGAGTGGACCGACATCAGGCCCGCCACCACGGAGCTTCCGGCCATCCTCTTGGCCGCCGATCCGCCGGCCGCCAGAAGCGCAACCGTCCCGGTTACCACTCCGGACGGCCGCCTCTCCGGGACCATCTACGAGGGAGATGGTGGTCTCCGGGTGCGCATCGACGAACCGCTGCTGGGACTCAACGGCCCGGACGTGGGGGCCGCGCTGCTCCGGGACTCTTCCCGGGTCGCCGCCGCGATGGCGGACGCCGCCCAGGCCGGGGACGGGCTTTTCCGGGGAGTTCGCCTCGGCGGGGATGGCGTGGCGGTAGCCGGTGCCGACCGGGTAATTCTCGCGTCGGCGGACCATCCGTGGACCGCCCGGGTGCTGCAGTCGGTTGATTCACGGCGTCTCGGGCGGGCACCGCTGCTCCGGATCGAGGGCAGCCGGATCCTGCATGTCGACCCGAGTGAACTTACGGTATTTCCTGCTCCGGAACGAATGAGCCTGGGCGCGGCACTGGACCGTAAGGATCTCGACGCCTACGTGCACCGGTCCATGGTGCAGTTCGAGGATGGGGTGATAGTCCGGGACGCCGTTCCTCGCGATACCGAAGTGATCGTTCAGGTGGCTGAGGCCGCTGATCGGGAGAACGCGCACAGTCCGTTCTGGCGGCCAGATATCCGCGTCCACGAGGGGGCTGAATGGGTCCGCATGACCACTGGTAAGGGTGTTGGTTCCGGGAGTAACAATGCTACCGCCACCGCTACCAGCGTCCCGGTTCCCGATGCTCCGGCGTCCGGTCCACCCCCGAATGGGCAGTTCCTGCTGATCTGCCCGGCTGACGACGCGGATGCCGTCGGCTGTGCGCAGTGATGCCACCCTCGGCACGGCGGCCGATCCAGCTCGAATCCGGTACCCCGCTGGCCACTGCGCTGATCCGAGGGCGCACGGCATTCGCGCAAGCAGATGCCGTGGGCGGGGACGCCGACTACCGGCGGGCCGTCCACCTGGCCGGGTCGGCTGATCGTCGGCTGTGGTCGCTGCTGGCCGTCGAGCACGTCGCCGGCCTACAGCGGCTCGGGACTGCCACCCGGGCGCTCCAGCGCTGCGCGGAATACCTCGCCGAGGTCGGCGGGAACCATCTGGTCATCCGGTTGCTCCAGGCCGAGAGCCGGTCCGCGCTGGCTGACCACTCCGGTGCCGGTGCCGACGTCGCCGCGATTCGCGCCGCGCTCCGAAATCGGCCCGGTTCCCACGCCCCCGGTTCCCCCGTCACCGACTATTCCTTTACCGCTGAGGACGAGGCGAGGCTCGCTCGGGTGGCCGGGCTCGCGGCGGCCGATCGGGGGGATGCCGACCTGGCCGCCCAGGAATTGGGCCAAGCCCGCGAGCTCTTTCTGCAGGTCGGCCATCAGGCCGGGGTGGCCGCTGTTGACGTCGACGAGCTTCTGCTCGCCGTGCGGCAGGGTGACGAAGCCGCTATTGCGCAAGCGCTGTCCGGTGGGCCGTTGCAGACCCCCGCGGACCGCCTTCTTCTCACCGGTGCGCTCAAGCGGCGGTTGCGCTATGAGGAAGCCCTGAACGTGCTGCGCACCATCATTGACGATGGTCTTGAGCCGGCGCTGCGCTTTCCCGTGCTGTGGGAACAGATCGTGCTGCTTCGCCTGATCCGGGATGGCGATGCGGCCGAACAGCTGGTGCCGTCCCTGCGGCAGGCTGCCTCGGCGTCGTCCGATCCCGTGGCCTGCGAGGCAGCGATGGCCCGGTTGTCGCTCGGTGGCGAGTCCGAGGATGCGGTTTCCCCGGTGTTCGACCGCAGGCTCCAGCACGCTCGCCGGTTGATCGGGGTTTGCTTCGGCGATGCCCAATGCCTGCTGGATGAGCTTCGCCCGCAGGCGCGCACCGACCGCGATATCGCCACCTGGTACCTGGCTGCCGGAGAGCTCGACTTCGCCCGCGGTGGTGGCGCCGAAACCCCGCCCCTCGTCCGGGCTGCTGCCCACCACGCCGCCGTCGGTCACCTCAGCATGGCCGTGACCCAGTCCCGCCCGCCCGCGCTGATGGAGATCCGGGTCGATGCACTGCGCCTGCTCGGCCGATCCCATGCGCGGCTGAGCGACGATGTGCGAGCTACGGAGTGCTGGGCGCAGGCGCATCGCCTGGAGGAAAGCATCGCGGGACGCCAACTCACCGACCGTACCCGGATGCGCATGCTCCAAGCTGTTCCGGACGAATATGACGAGCGGATCCGGGTTGCCACCGAGGCGCTGGACAAGCGTGGTGCCGAAGGTGCGGCCCCCATTGTCGTCGCCATGGAAGCTGCCCGTGGCGCGGCCATTCTGGGCCGCATTCTTCCCGAACAAGCCGGTTTCGCGCGGAACCTGCCAAAACCGAGTGATATCGATGCGGCCTGGCGCTGGGTGCGGGAGATAGGTGCCCGTTTGCCCCGATCTCAAGTCGTCTGGCTCATGCATGCCACGCCCGACCGGGTGCACCATGCGGTTATCGGCCGAGGATTTCTGCATCACGCCTCGGTCGCCACGCCCAGAGCTGAACTGACCGCGGCGATCGACGCGCTCTTGGCTTGCTGGCGCAAAGAGGGCCTGCTGGACAGCGGCGATGTGCTGGAACTGAGCATCATGAGCGGCGTCTTCACCGCGCGACTCCAGGCGGTCGCCGCGCACATCGGCCTCAATTCGGTCTTCCCCGACCTTCCGCCGGGAGTCAACCGGATCGCCATCGTGGCAGGTGATGCGCTGGCCGACGTCCCCTTCGCCGCCATGACGATTCCCGGGAGCGCGGAGCCGATCGGTCTGCGGTTCGCGCTGTCGGACCTGCCTTGCCTCGCCGCGCGATGGCCTCTGTCGCAACGATCACGCCTGATCCGCGGCGACACCGGGTTGCTGGTCAGCCCGCCGGCCAAGGCGATCACTCAGGCCGCCACGATGCGCCGCCGTAAGGTACTGCCGGGTGACCGGGCCACCCGGGCGGAGCTGGCCAGCATGCTCGCCCTGCACCGGTATCGCCAGGTGCGGATCGACAGCCACGGGCAGCACGATCCCGACGATCCCGCGCAGCCGTGGTGGCTGGAACTCGCCCCCGACGAAGCGGACGGCCGGCTCACCCCAGAGCAGCTGCAGTGGATGGATCTGCGCGGCTGCGGGACGCTCGTGCTCGGCGCCTGCGAGTCCGGGATGGCGCAACGTCGAGGCCGGGACGAACGGATCGGCTTCGTCCGGGCCGCCGTGCACGCGGGGGCCGCGGCGGTGGTGGCAGCCAGATGGACGGCCGCTGACGCGGTGGCGGCCATCGTGCTCGACCGATTCGACCGGTATGTCCGTTACCTGCCGCGCGATGTCGCCCTGCAACGTGCGTTGCTCGATGTGCCTGATAGTCAGGTTGAGGTGCCTGACCTCGACCATCCGGCGCGCTGGGCCTGCTGGACGCTGTACGGAGACTCCGGCTGGCAGACCAGAGCTGATCCCCTTCGTCGCGGACTGCGCCGGATTACCAGACGTCGCCGTCGCGCCAGTCGCAGGTGAGCTCGCCGGACAGCTCCAGGGGGACCGCTAGCGGGAGTACACGGATACAGCCGTCCTCCTCTCGGTGCCCTCGATGCCGGCCGGGATGAGCGCCGAGGTGGCTACTTCCCCGCCCTGGTGGCGGTCACTGGGCACACTCGGACACCGGTAATTTGATCGTATGGAATCGAGCCGGGACACGGCCTACGACGCGCCCACGTCGGCGGACTACGTGGAGATCGATGACCGGGTCGGTTGGGCGTTCGGGTATCCGTTCGCCCTGCGTGCGCTCGGTGTCGGCGGTCCCGATGCGCCCGGCACACTCCTCGACTACGGCTGCGGACCGGGAAAGGTCGCCCAGCGGATCGCCCACCGATACGGCCGGCGGGTCGTTGCCGTGGACCCCTCGGCGGAGATGCTGGCCATTGCCAGGCGGCGCCACCCTCATCCCTGGGTCACTTACCATCAGGTGCCGGAGAATCCCCCCACGTTTCTGGTCGATGAGAGTGTCGATGCGGCGATGACGTGCTTTGTTTTCGTCGTACTGCCCTCCCGGGAACAGCTGCGGGCCATTGTCGCCGAAGTGTGGCGCGCGCTTCGTCCGGGCGGGCGGTTCGTTATTCTTGATCCGCATCCCGACCATGTCGGCGTGCAGTTCTCCTCATTCCGCTCCGGAGAGCCGGGAGTGATCTATCAGGAGGGAGATCCCCGCCGCGCCCGGTTGCTGCTGACCAACGGAGAATGGCTGGAGCTACAGGATTACTTCTGGTCGGCCCGCACGTACGAGGAGATCCTGACCGAGGTGGGCTTCACCGAGCTGCGGACCGAGGCGGCCGGGCCTGCGGACGCGCCTGGGCTGGCCGACCCTGCTGATCTGAATGCCTGTGACTATGAAGTGGAGCATAGGCACGCGCCGTTCGTCCTCGTTCACGGTCGCAAGCCCAGGACCTGAAACCTTAAGCCCTCGACCCCGTCGTTGAGCCAATCAGGCGACAGTTCATGCCTCGCGCCAACAGCACGAGCCGCTTGATAGACCACACTCTTCGGTTCGAACACCGAGTCCAGGTCACGCGTCGACCTTGCCCCTGCAGTGCGATTACGGCTACCAGGCCACGATCGGCGCGCGGAGTTTCACGAACTGGGGCCTGGTGCTGCTCGACGTCGGGCGCATCACCATCGGGGACAACGTGTGGCTCGGCGGCGGGGTCATCGTGCTGCCCGGGGTGAACATCGGAGCGAACATCGTGGGCCGAGGTCCTCAGACGAGCCGGGCGCAGAGCTTGCCGCCGCGGAAGTCCCAGAAACGGGAGTCGATGGGGCAGTCGCCGTTGGTGAGGGCGGTGACCTGGAGTATGTAGGCGAAATCACTGGGGACGGTGCTCTCGCCGCATCCCCACGAGGTC
>JBOHHD010000643.1:0-5963 GCA_050700515.1 Pseudonocardiaceae bacterium | reverse complement strand
TCACCGGACTCCCGCAACGCCGGACTGACATGCTGGATCAGCGCCCGCACGAGCTCCGCGGGCGATACCGGCTTGCCGGTGGGGCCGAGAAGGTCGCCGTCGAGACCGGAGCGGCCGGCGCGCCAGGCGGCCAGGCGCAGCAACTCCACCCGCAGCGGAGTCGGCGGCTCGCCGGCCCGCCACGCCCGCGCCGCGGTGTCGGCCAACCCCCGGACCAGCGCCGCCAGCAGCACCGCGTCGTCCGGGAGCAGGCAGACATCGGCGACGCGCACCTCCAGGGTCGGGTGCTGTCGCGACAGCCGCGCGTCGAAGTAGACCATGCCCTCGTCCAGGATCGTCCCCGAATCGATCATCGCCTGAACCGTGGCGTGATAGGACTCGGCGGATCCGAACAACTCGGTGGACCCCGCCGAGGGCCAGCGAGACCAGACCTGTGACCGGAAACTGGCATAGCCGCTGTCCTCGCCCTGCCAGAACGGTGAGTTGGCGCTCAGCGCGAGCAGCGGCGGCAACCACCCCCGGATGCGGTCCAGGATGGCGACCCCCTCCTCCTCGGAGTCGATCTCCACATGAACATGGCAGCCGCAGGTGAGTTGTTGCTGGGCGATGAGACCGAATTCCTCGGCCATCTGCCGGTAGCGGGGCGAGGCCGTGATCGACGGTCGAATCGGAAGCGGAGCGGTGGCCAGCGCCGCGATCTGCGCATCGACCGCCTCAGCGGCCACCGCAGCCACCCGCCGCCAGCGGCGCAGCTCAGCCCCCAACTCCTCCAGTGATGTACAGGGCCGAGTGGCGGTCTCGATCTGCTCCCGGGTCAACTCACCGGTCAAGCCCTCGTCCGTGGACGGACCCTCCCCGTCGGAGGCCTGCTCCAGTAGCGCACTCGCCACCGCCAGGGCCTGGCCACTGTCGGGGTGGACGAGCAACAGCTCCTCTTCAACGCCGACGCTACGCGAACTCACACCCTTTCATACCCTACTGCCGCGACGTCCGTGTGCAGGCACGCCGTGGCCTCGATATCTGTCCGGTCGACACCCGGCGGGAGCTGGACGCGAGGCAGCGGGGTCTCACCCGCACCGGGGGCCGGTGCGGTTCAACCATCCCCCCAGCGTGTCATGGAGAACGTTGGCCGTGATGTCATCCAGGGTGAGGACGCAGGAGTTATCGGCGTGCGGATTCAGCGCGATTGTGTTGTTTTTCCGGGTGATGACGAGGTTGGTGAAACCGGCGGTACCCTCGTGAATCTGGCAGGTGACGTGGAGAACCAGCCGGTCGCCGTCGCGGCGGGAACGCGCGTCGTGCTCCCGCTGAGCGCAGAGGGTGGAGTCGATGATCACGAATTTCTCCAGAGTCGGTGGGTGATCCGATTTCGGCGGACCTGCACCGGCTGGCGGATCCAGAAGCCGATCCTCGGGAAATCGTGCTACGGCCGAGGTGCCCCGTTCATTGCGCAGATGTTGCCGAAGGACAACATGAACTCACGCGGACCGATGATGTTCTGTGAGCAGAGTCAGGATTTCTGCGGACTCCCGCACCGGACGGGTACCAGCAGCGTGAACGTCGGGGGGGCGGGGCGGGTGAGCCGGAGCCGGCCACCTTCGGCCTCGGCCAGGCTGCGCGCCAATGCCAGCCCGATACCGTGCCCGTCGGCAAGGCGGGAGCGGCGGGTGAACAGCTCCCGTTCCGGGGCGGTGATGCCGGCGCCTTCGTCGGAGACATCGATGGCCAGTGCGTCGGTGGCGTCACGCACCGCCACGGTGACCATGCCCGAGCCGTGCTGGACCGCGTTGTCCAACAGCACCGTGAGCACCTGGCGCACGGCTGCGGTCGAGGCGGGCGAGGACGGGGACTGGGGGTCGACGGCCACCCGCAGCCGGCGGTGCTCGGTGGCCAGCCGGGCATGCCAGCCGCGCTCGATCTCGTCGAGCAGGCCGAGCAGATCCAGCGGCCCCGCGGTGGATTGGGGAGTGTCCCTGGCCAGCGCGAGCAATTCCTCGATCGTCTGCTCCAGACGGTCGGTGGCACCGATCCCGGCGGTAATGGCGTGGCGGAGATCCTGCCCCGGGCGGTCCAGTGCCGCTTCGAGTTGCAGCCGCAGGCCGGTCAGGGGGGTGCGCAACTGGTGCGACGCGTCGGCGGAGAAGGCCCGTTCGCGGGCGAGTATGTGGTCCAGGCGGGCGGCGGTGATGTTCAGCGCGCTGCCGACGGCGTCGATCTCCGGGATGCCTCGGGGTACGGTCCGTACGCTGAAGTCTCCCTCTCCCAGGCGCAACGCCGCACCGGACAGCTCCTCGAGCGGGCGTGCCAGCCGGCCAGCCTGGCGGCGGGCGAGCAACCAGACAGCGCCGATGGCCACCCCGGCCAGACCGGCCATGACCAGCCAGGCCAGTCCCACCAGCCGGTAGACCGCACTGCGGAGGCTGGCGGCACGCACGGCACCGATCACGTCACCCTCATGGGTCACCGGCACGGCCACGATCAGCTCGCGGCCGCTGTCGCGCCTGCCGACAGCCCCGTCGAGGGCCTGGCCGACCGCTGTGTCACCGCCGGCGGGCCCCTCACCCGCGATGCGCAGGACGCGGGACTCGTCGTAGACGTAGACCGCGAGTTCGGTGCTGGGTTTGGCGTCCGGCAGCCAGCTCGGTATCTGGCCACGGACCACGTCGTCGGAGACCGACAGCGCGGCGGCACCTGCCAACTGCTCCAACTTGGCCTGCTCGTCGATCAGCGCGTACTGCGCCACCGCCACGGCCAGCGGCACGCCGAACAGCCCGATGGCGAGCACGGCGGCGAGCACGGCGAGGCCGACTATCCGGGTACGCACCAGTGTCACCCCCTCCCCGCGCCGGTGCCGGTGGCACACCCGACAAGGCGGTCTTACCGGATTTTGCCAAGCGCTAACCGATCGCGGACCAGGTGATAACCGCACCGGCACTAGCGTTGGTCGCATGGCCCACCAGCGCACCCCGGCGTCCGGCGCATCCGGCCGCGAGGACCACCTGCGGATGCGAACCAGCAGTCGTTCGCCGCGCCAGGACACCGTCTCGGTGAAGTTGTACACCGAGCCCGAACCCGACACGATCCAGAGGTGGAGTCAGCTGGTCCGCCAGACGTCGGGCAGCGACGTCACCCAGCTGCCGGCATGGGCGAACCTGCGGATGCACGTCGGTTTCCTGCCCCTCTACCTGTTGGCCCACCACGAAGGACGGCTGGTCGGCGGCGCCCTGGTGCTGCAGCGTCAGTTGCCGTTGCTCGGGCTGGTGGGCTACCTGCCCTACGGTCCGGTGATCGCGGCCGGACCAGAACGGGCCGCCACCGCGAGCGCGTTGAGCGCCGCGCTGGCCGACCTGGGCCGCCGGTACCTGGGCAGCCTCTTCGTCCAACCACCCGAGGGCTGTGCCGACGTCAGCGACCAGCTGTTGGCGCGGGGATTCCGGCGCTCGACCGCGGGGATCGCCCCCCAGGCGTCGATCAGGATCGACCTGACCCGTGACGTCGATGAGCTGCGCAGCGCACTGAGCAAGACCAATCGGCGCGGCATTCGCAGCGCGGCCACTCGCGGGGTGAGCGTCCGGATCGGGGACGAGCGTGACCTCCCGGTGGTGGCCGACCTGCTGGCCCGCACGGCCAGATACCAGCAATTCGAACCCCCGTCACTGAAGTACCTCGCCAGGATGTACCAGGAATTGCGTCCGGGGGAGCACGTGACGGTCTGCATCGCGGAGCTGGATGGTGTGCCCGCGGCGGCGGAACTGTTCACCGGCTGCGGCGGGGTACTCAAGTCCCGGCTGACCGGGATGGCGCGGAGCGGCCTGGCGAGGAAATCGGGTGCCGTGGCGGCCATCGACTGGCATGCCATCCTCTGGGCCAAGGCCACCGGCTACCACACCTTCGACTTCGGCGGTCTCACGGCGGACGCGGTGGACACGATCCGGGCCGGCCTGGCGTCGCGCCTGGCGGGGCCTGATTTCTTCAAGGCGTCCTTCGGCGGGCAACCGTTCTCTTACCCGCCCCCGGTCGAGCTCATCTCCTCGCCCCTGGTCCGGGTCGGCTACGACCTGGCGCGACGCTCGTCGGCCGGGAGCAGACTGGTCGAAGCGGTGAAGCGGGTGCTGCGGGCCGGTGGCGGCAAGTGACACAGGCCCACGTCGGCTCGCTGATCGCGGCAATGATCGGGATCATGGTGGTCGTCAGCGGGTGCACCTCCGCTGAGCCGCCCGACGCCCCACCGCAGGGTTCATCGCCACCCCCCCGCCAGATCCGTCCGCTCCCGACGGACTGCACCACCTTCGGCGCCGACCCCGAGCAGGCGCGAACGGCCCTGGCCCAGGCCCTGCCCGGCGACACGGTGTGCCTGCGCGGTGACCGCCTCGCCGACACCGAGCTGGACATGGCGAACTCGGGAACACCGAGCGAGCCGATCACCGTCGTCGCCGACGGTGCCCTCGTGCGAAGTCTCGACCTCTCGGCCGACCATGTCATCGTGGACGGTTTCTCCCTCTTCGACGGGGACGGCCTGACCATGCAGGGCCGGGGACTCCTCGCCCGCAACAACGTGATCTACAACGCAGCGAAGGACGGCATCGTCTGCGATGGCTGTTTCGACACGGTCATCGAATCCAACGTCATCCGACGGGCAGACGGGACCGGCATCTATCTCACCGGCGAGCGAATCACCGTCCGCGACAACACGGTGAGCGAATCGGTGTTGCGTACTCAGGGCGACGCCGACGGCATCCGGTTCTTCGGACCCGGTCACCGGTTGACCGAAAATACGATCAGGGACATCAAGGAGACCGGCTACGGCCGCGGTGCAGCGCCGCACACCGACTGTTTCCAGACCTACAACACCGCCCAGGACATCCCCACCTTCGACGTCGTCATCGCCGACAACGTCTGCACGAACGTCGATGTCCAGTGCCTGATCGCCACCGCCAACGAGGACGGTGCCCACGGTGCCCCACCGGGACAGATCGCGATCACCTTCGAGCGCAACACCTGCGCGGTCGACGGCTCACAGGCGGTACTGCTGGAGAACTTCCCCCACGTCATCGTGCGGAACAATCGCTTCTCGGGTCCCGGTGACCGCGCGGTGCAGCTCAGCCGCGGATCGACCGACTGCACCCTGATCGGCAACACCGTGGCCGCTCCGATGCGCCCCTACGAGATCGATGAGCAGTCCCGGCGGGGATTCCGGGATGAGGGCGCATGACCATCTCCTCGCGCCGGACGCGCCAGGGTGGCGCGGTGGTCAGGCCCCCGGCTCTTCCAGCCGGTACCCGTGTCCGCGCAGGGTCACGATCCGCGGCACCGAGCCCAGCTCGGCCATACCCGCCAGCTTTCGGCGCAGCGCGGCCACGTGCACATCGAGGGTCTTGGTGGGGCCGAACCAGTTCTCGTCCCACACCTGGGCCATCAGGGTCTCCCTACTGATCGCCACCCCCGGCGTCGCCGCCAGCCGCGCGAGCAGGTCGAACTCCTTGGCCCGCAGTACCAGCTCCCGTCCCGCGACGGTGACCCGCCTGCCCGCGGTGTCCACCAGCAGGTCACCGATCGGCTGGGCGCGGGGGCCGACGGGCGAGACCCGGCGCAGGTGGGCCCGAACCCGGGCGAGCAACTCAGCCAGCCGCACGGGCTTGGTCAGATAGTCGTCCGCGCCGGACTCCAGCCCCACGACGACGTCCATCTCCTCGGTCCGGGCCGTGAGCATCACCACCACGGTCGAGGGCTGGCCGGCCCGCAGCTGCCGGCACACTTCGACACCGTCCAGATCGGGCAGTCCGAGGTCCAGCAGTATCAGGTCGAAGCCGGCCATGGCGGCCTCGTGCAGCGCGCCGCGGCCGGTACGCCGCCACACCACCTGGTGCCCATGCACGCGCAGGCTGGAGTCCAGCACCCCGCCGATGGTCTCGTCGTCCTCCACCACGAGAAGTCGGGACACGCTGGCGAGCCTAGCCCTAGCC
>JBOHHD010000642.1:0-2652 GCA_050700515.1 Pseudonocardiaceae bacterium | reverse complement strand
CAATACCACTCACGGGTCAGGAATCTTTCGCCTGACGTTGCTGCCACTCGTCCCGCTCCGAGCGCCACCTGCCCCGCTGGCGGTCGTAGTGCACCGGCCCCTGCCGGAAAGCCGAGAGGTCGAGCGCCACCAGCGCCTGGTACGCCTCCACAGGCAGATCAGCCTCCAGCACCACCTGCAGCCGGGTCTCGGCGTCCTGCAATACCAGCACCTGCCCGGCGGATGCCGTCGCGCGCTTGCCGCCCAGCACGCGGCCGACCAGGCGCTTGATGCCGTGGACGACGTCCTCAGCGGCGGCGGACCCGAGCCCGCTGAGAAAGGCATGCAACGGCAACGCCGCCAGCACCAGCCAGTGCAGTTGTTCCAGACCGCGACGAGTGGAAACCTGCCGGATGCGCACGGCGACGCCGAGAGCGCGAAATGCCCCGACGATCGCCTGTTCCTCCTCGGCCGAAACCTCAGCAGTGATGAGAACCTCGGCTGTAGGCGGATCGGGATTACTCATCGCCGCCCAGCATCCACACCCGCGCGGTCTTGTCCTCGCTGGCGGTGGCCAACCACCGCCCATCCGGACTGAACGCCACCCCCAACACCGGGTGGTCGTGAGTGACCCGGGCAAGCTCCCGCCCACTGACCGCATCCCACACCCGCGCCGTCTTATCCTCGCTGGCAGTGGCCAACCACCGCCCATCCGGACTGAACACCACCGCGCGGACCACCGCACGGTGTTTCAGGGTCTGTACGACGGTGGGGTGACGAAAGCCAGGGGACGGTGCTAGCGGATCGGAAAGCTCCTGGGCCGCAGGTATCGGTGAGGTCGCGGCCACTTCCGGCGCGAGCACTGGTTCTGGAGACTGACCCGACTGGGGTGGGGGCGGGGTGGTGGCGTCGAAGATGCGCCCGTCGGATGCCCGTAGGTAGAGCACCGGGGTGCCCCACTCCAGGGTGTCCTTCTTGGCCAACCGCAGTGCGATCCGGGCGCGCCTGACGCTGTCGTCCACGGGTCGGCGTTTGGCTACGTGCTGGTAGAAGGTCTGGGCGAACTGGATCGCGGCCGAGTCGGTGATCTCGAACTGCATGGCTACCACCGCCGGGATCTCCCGGCGGATCAGTGCCGCAGCGGTGCTGGAGAACGCGTCGGCGGCGCTGCCCCGGGCGGTGTCGCAGGCGTTGAGTACCACCAGACGCAGCGGGTGGTGCTCGGCGAGCAGTCGGCTGATGTCGTCGGCACCGACCAGGTGGGTGCGGCCGGTCTCGTTGGCCAAGGCGAGGATGCCTTCGTCGGCTGCCCAGTCGTACCCGCCGTGGCCGATGAAGTGAAATACGTGCCAGGGGCCCTTATCCAGGGCGTCTTCCAGATCGGTATAGGTCTGCCCGGCCACCCACCCCAGCTCTACCAGCCCGTCGCGCTGCAGACCTACCAGCGCGGCCTCCAGCCGCTGCTGCTCCGCCCGGGTATCCAGCGCGTGCCGGTCGCCCGGACGGGCGACCATGCCCAGGATGCGCAGCGGCGCCGGGACCCGCAGCGGCTGGCGGGGGGCCAGCACCTGGAGGTAGCGCACCAGAGGCATGGTCAAACCCAGGTAGTCCTGCCGGTCGGAGTCGAAGAGGAACTCCCAGGGCAGCCGGGCCAGCTCCGGGGGGCGCACCCGCAGCACCAGGCGAAGCACACCGCCGTTCTCCCGAGCGCGCTGCCTGCTGGTCACATACAGGGCCAACACCTGATCGGCGATCAGCGCGTCGAACAACCGTCGGCCCAGCTCCCGCACCGGCTGCTCGTCTTCGGTGGGCGCGCGGCGCAGCACCGCCGAGGACACCAGCACCTTGTCCTTGATCACAGCGAGTTGATGATCGAGCTCGGCGGGGGTCACCGACCACCGCAAGGTGCCGACGGCCTCTCCACCTGGCGCCCGCGCGGTCACCGGGTAGCTGCCTGCTACCTCCAGGCCGATCTCCAGCTCGAAGTCGAGCGTGGCCATCCCCGCCCTTCCGAGCCGGTTCGCTCGCGCACCGCACGCGAGTCGTCACCGGATCCTACGGAGGATCAGCTCTATGGCGGAGGTGGATCGGACCGCCCAAGTATCCGCGCCTGGATCGTCGACGCCGACGCGGTATCCGAACGCGCCGAACAGACCTGGCGCCAACAACAGGAACTACTGAGGTGAGGGGTGCAGAATCTCTCCTGCTCGACGAGATGTTCGGTCCGATGCCGGCCGATCGGCTATGCGCAGCGGGATTCGACGTCATGGTGGTAGCCGGACACGCCATATTGGCGGCAGCCTCGGACCAGGAGCTGATGCTGACGCGCTACGCCGCTGGCTCAGCTGGCCAGCCGGGCAGGCCCTGTCGACTGGTTGAGCTAACCGGGGAGGTAGCGGCTGAGGACGGTGGCCTCACCTCGGAGCCGCTGGGCGTGTTCGCGATGACCCGAGCGCTCGTAGTCATGTGCCGCCGCCAGTCGCTCGGCCACCTCCGCGCGAACGATCTCTTCCACCTGGGCGTCCGTGAGGCTTCGCCGCTGGACCTCGGCGGCCCACAGGCCGCCTACCGAGCCCGCGATCTCTGAGTCGACCACGGCGGGCGGCGGAGCCGGCGCGGCGTCGACAGCCTCGGCATTATCGATCGCCGCCAACGCCGAGCGCAGCGCCGAGA
>JBOHHD010000641.1:0-5771 GCA_050700515.1 Pseudonocardiaceae bacterium | reverse complement strand
CGTCACCACGGTGCTCGCGGCGGGGGGTAGCGCAGGCACCGAGCAGGACGCCTGGGAGGCCGGCGCGCTCGCCGCGCTGGACGTCCCGGTGCTGCAAGGCCTGTGCCTGACCACGTCGTGGGCCGGCTGGCAGGCCAGCGGCGCAGCGCTGTCCCCGATGGATGCTGCCATGCAGGTCGCCATCCCGGAGTTCGACGGGCGGGTGGTGTCGGTGCCGTTCTCCTTCAAGGAGCCGGGGCCGGATGGAATACCGATCTATATGGCCGATCCCGAGCGAGCCGCCCGGGTGGCGGGCACCGCCGTCGCGCTGGCCCGGCTGCGTCACGTGCCCGCGGCGGACAAGCGGATCGCGATCGTCCTGTCGGCCTATCCGACCAAGCACTCCCGCATCGGTAATGCTGTCGGGTTGGACACCCCCGCCTCCGCCGTGGTGTTGTTGCGCGCGCTCGCCGAGGCCGGTTACGACCTCGGCGACCTGGACGTCGACGGGCTGGAAGGCGACGTGCTGATCCACCGGCTCATCGCTGCGGGCGGGCACGACATGGAATGGCTCACCGAGGAGCAGATGGCGGGCGCCGCCATCCGGATTCCCGCCGCGCAGTACACGCAGTGGTTCACCGCGCTGCCGACAGCATTGCGCGATTCCGTGGTGTCGACCTGGGGTGAACCACCGGGGCAGCTGTATACCTCCGAGGACGCGATCTATGTCGGGTCCCTGCGGTTCGGCAACGTGGTGCTGATGATCCAGCCTCCGCGCGGGTTCGGCGAGAACCCGGTGGCGATCTACCACGACCCCGAGCTGGCTCCGTCACACCAGTACCTGGCGGCGTACCGGTGGCTGGAGCATTCCTTCGGCGCGCATGCCGTGGTGCACCTGGGCAAGCACGGCAATCTGGAGTGGCTCCCCGGCAAGGGTCTGGGGCTGGCCGGCGAGGATGCCCCGGACGCGGTGTTGGGGAACCTGCCGCTGGTGTACCCGTTCATCGTCAACGACCCTGGTGAGGGCACCCAGGCCAAGCGCCGGGCGCATGCCACCATCGTCGATCACATGATCCCGCCGATGGCCCGGGCCGACACCTACGGCGATCTCGCCCGGCTCGAACAGCTGCTCGACGAGTACGCCACCGTGGCCGCGCTGGACCCGGAGAAACTGCCCACGCTGCGCGGCCAGATCTGGACCCTGATCCAGAGCGCCCAGCTGCATCGGGATCTGGGCACCGAGGCCGCGCCCGGAGAGGAAGATTTCGACGATTTCGTGATGCACCTCGACGGCTACCTGTGCGAGATCAAGGACGTGCAGATCCGTGACGGGCTGCACGTGCTGGGCCGTGCACCCGAGGGCACGGAGCTGGTCAACGACGTGCTGGCAATCCTGCGTGCCCGGCAGGTGTTCGGCTCCGGTGCCGCATTACCCGGCCTGCGGGCGGCATTGGCCGAGCGTTTCGGCCTGGATGAGCAGGCACTGCTCGCCGAACCGGGCCAGACCGTGGCGCTGCCCGAATCGCTCACCGACCTGGTCGACGGCCCGGCCCGCACCGGCGCGGACGCCACCGACCTGATCGAAACGCTGGCCCGCGACCTGGTGGTCGGCACGCAGTCGGGCGGCTGGGATCCGCAGAAGGTCTCCGCGGTGGTCTCCGGACAGCTCGGTTCGCCGGATCAGCAGATCGAGGCCGTGCTGCGGTTCGGCTGCACCGAACTGGTGCCCCGGCTGGCCGGCACCCCCGCCGAGATCACCAACGTGCTGCGCGCCCTGGACGGGCGATTCGTCGAGCCCGGCCCATCCGGCTCGCCCACCCGCGGATTGGTCTCGGTGCTGCCCACCGGGCGCAACTTCTACTCGGTGGATCCCAAGGCGATCCCCTCCCGCAACGCCTTCGAGGTGGGCGCCGCCCTGGCCGACTCACTGCTCGCCCGGCACCGCGCCGATACCGGCGCGTGGCCCACCTCGGTCGGGCTGACCGTCTGGGGCACCAGTGCGATGCGCACCCAGGGCGACGATATCGCCGAGGTGCTTGCCCTGCTCGGCGTCCGCCCGCTCTGGGACGACGCATCGCGCCGGGTCAGTGGCCTGGACGTGGTAGGACTCGGCGAGCTCGGCAGACCCCGCATCGACGTGGTTCTGCGCATCTCCGGTTTCTTCCGGGACGCCTTCCCACATGTCGTGGACCTGATCGATGACGCGATCAAGACCGTCGCGCGGTTGGACGAGCCGGACGAGGACAATTACGTCGCCGCGCACTATCGGGCCGACCTCGCCACCCACGGCGACGATCGCCGCGCCCGCACCCGGATCTTCGGCTCCAAGCCCGGTGCCTACGGCGCCGGATTGCTGCCGCTGATCGACAGCCGGCAGTGGCGCACCGACGCCGATCTCGCCGAGGTCTATGCCACCTGGGGCGGCTATGCCTACGGCCGGGGACTGGACGGCGCCGCCGCGCGCGACGACATGGAGCACGCCTTCCGCCGCATCGCCGTGGCCGCCAAGAACGTCGACACCCGTGAACACGACATCGCCGATTCCGACGACTATTTCCAGTACCACGGCGGGATGGTCGCCATGGTGCGCTCGTTGACCGGGCGTGACCCTGCTGCCTACGTCGGTGATTCGGCGATACCGCAGGCGGTGAAGACCCGTTCGCTGGCCGAGGAGACCCGCCGGGTCTTCCGTTCCCGGGTGGTCAACCCGCGGTGGATCGCCGCGATGCAGCGACACGGTTACAAGGGCGCTTTCGAGCTGGCCGCCACAGTGGACTACCTCTTCGGTTTCGACGCCACGGCGGGGGTGGTGGAGGACTGGATGTACCACCAACTCACCCAGTCCTACGTACTCGACGAGCGGGTGCAACAGTTCCTGCGGCAGTCCAATCCGTGGGCACTGCGGGCGATGACCGAACGGTTGCTCGAAGCCGCGGACCGGGGCCTGTGGGCCCAGCCGGACCAGGCCGATCTCGAAGCCCTGCGGGCGGTTTATCTCGACTTGGAAGGCGACCTGGAGCAGGGCTGATGCCCGGTGCGGGCGGCACGGGGTGGCGACTGGGGGCAGTCCGAACCAGAGTGCTATCGTAACCCAGCGTGATGATGCTATTCCACCGGGTGTTCCTACTCACTCAGGCTTGATCTCCCGCGTCTTGCCTGATGGGGTGTCGCGGGCCAGGGCGTGACAGGGTAAGAGGGTGAGAGGCAAGTGGAATGCGGATGATCGGGCGGACCGTCCTGGGAATCGTCGCTCTGTTGGCCGGGCTCGGGACGCCGGTGGCGCTGGCTGCCACCACCACCGGCACCGATCCTGCTGACGGCTCGGGTTCCGATTCCCCCTCAGAGCGTCAGATTGTCGGTGGCGAGCCGACGAGCACCACCGAGCACCCCTGGGTTGTCGCTCTCACCACGGCGAACAGCGAGTCAGCCTACTGCGGTGGCGCGCTGGTGGCTCCGGATCGGGTGCTCACTTCCGCACACTGCATCAGCGGCTATTCAACAGGCGGTGTCCGAGTGATCGCCGGACGTACCGACCTGCGCAGCGGCAAGGGCGAAGAGCGGTGGGTGGTGCGCTACTGGGTCCACCCTGGCTACGAATCCCCGACCGGCGGTGACGACGTCGCGGTGTTGCTCCTCGATCGTCCGGTGCCCTACCGCACCGTGCCGTTGGAGACCGATCACGGCGCTTACCGAAGCGGCGTCCCCGCAACGGTGTTCGGGTGGGGTTACACCTCGGAGGAGGGGCCGAGTTCACCGGTGCTACGCAGCGCTGACCTACCGTTGATCGCCGACTCCGACTGCGCTGCCACCTACCGCGAGTTCGACTCCGAGGAAATGGTCTGTGCCGGAGACCCTCGGGGTGAGGTGGATGCTTGCTATGGCGACTCCGGTGGCCCCCTGATCGCGGCCGGTCGGCTGATCGGCATCACCTCCTGGGGTAGCGGTTGTGCCCGTGAGGGCGCGCCCGGCGTCTTCGTGCGGGTAGCGTCCTACGCGGACGATATCGACGACAGGCTGGATTAACCCACAGATGTCGATCATCGTCTGCCGGCAGGCATTTGATCACCGCTTGTTGGCAAACAATGTGAATTACTGTCTGCCAGGTGGATATCTGATCACTGTCTGGCAGGTGGACATCGCTGTCTGGTAGGTAGGACCAATGGACCATACCTTGCTCCACCGGAGGCTTTCCGCCGACTTGGCGCCGGCGATGCTCTACGCCCTGCTGCGCCTGCGGGTACAGGTGCTCGTGGTCGAGCAGGGGTCTCCCTATCAGGAATTGGACGGCCGGGACCTCGACGCCACAACGCGGCACTTCTGGCTCGCGCCGAGCCATGATATGGAGGACGTTCAGGCGACCCTGCGGTTGCTGGAGCCGACCGAGGGTCAGTTCCGAATCGGTCGGGTCTGTGCAGCTCCCCACGCCAGGGGCAGAGGTGCGGCCCGACGGTTGCTGGAGGCGGCGCTGGCGGAAGTGGGCGACGCCCCCTGCGTGATCGATTCCCAGTCCCACCTCACCGGTCTCTATGGCATGTTCGGCTTCGTGCCGGTCGGCACGGAGTTCGTCGAGCAGGGTATGGCGCACGTGCCGATGCGCCGCGATCGATCGGCGCGGGTGGGCTGATCGTTGGCAGAACAGCCATCTGCGACGATGGCGCGGTGAGCCCTGCCCGCTATCCGTTCTCCGCGATCGTCGGGCATACGGATCTCCGCCTGGCCCTGCTCCTGACGGCGGTGCACTCCGGGATCGGCGGGGTGCTGGTGCGGGGTGACAAGGGTACCGCGAAGACCACAGTGGTCCGGGCGGTGGCGGCGCTGCTGCCTCCGGTGTGGCTGGTGTCCGGATGCCGGTTCTGCTGCGATCCCTCGCTCCCGGATCCGGACTGCCCGGATGGTCCGCATGCGGGGGCAGGAAGCGAGACCCGAGCCGCCCGGCTCGTCGAGCTACCGGTCGGCGCCACCGAGGACCGCCTGATGGGCTCGCTGGATCTACAGCGCGCCCTCACCGAAGGTGTGTCCGCCTACCAGCCTGGCCTGCTGGCTGCGGCCCATCGCGGCGTGCTCTATGTCGACGAGGTCAATCTGCTCCCGGATCACCTTGTCGACCTGCTGCTCGATGCCGCCGCGATGGGCCGCGCGCACGTCGAGCGCGACGGCATGTCGGTGTCGCATGCCGCATCATTCCTGCTCGTGGGCACGATGAACCCGGAAGAAGGGGAGCTGCGCCCGCAGCTGCTGGACCGGTTCGGGCTCACCGTGGAGGTGGCCGCCTCTCGAGAGGTGGGGATGCGGGCGGAGGTGGTGCGCCGTCGGCTGGCCTACGAGGTCGATCCGGCCGGCTTCGCGGCGAGCTGGCAGGCGCAGGACGCGGCACTTGCGGAGCGGATCGCCGTGGCCCGCGGCGCGCTGCCGGCGGTCTCGCTTCCCGATGATCAGCTGCATCGGATCGCCTCCGTGTGCGCTGCGTTCGAGGTCGATGGGATGCGTGCTGATCTGGTGCTGGCCCGCACCGCGCTGGCACACGCCGCCTGGCGGGGAGACGAGACGGTGTGCGAGGACGACATCCGGGTCGCCGCCCGGCTGGTGCTGCCCCATCGCCGGCGCCGTGACCCGTTCGACGAACCCGAGTTGGACGATGCGCAGCTTGAGGACGCGCTACGTCAGGTAGACCCGTCCGGGTCCGACGAGCCACCCGAAATGCCGCCCGACGGCCCAGGTGGCGGCGCACCCGATCAGCAACCCGCTGACACCCAGGGCGGTAACGGTGCCCCGCCCACGGTGGGGCCGGGTAG
>JBOHHD010000640.1:0-15345 GCA_050700515.1 Pseudonocardiaceae bacterium | reverse complement strand
GCCCGAGAATCTCGCCGCAACCAGCAGCTGACGGTCATCAAGGAGCAGAAGCTCCGCCCCAAGATCGACACGCACGACTACGAGACGAAGAAGCGCAGTGTCGTACGGTTTCTCGACGCGGGACACAAGGTGAAGGTCACCATCATGTTCCGTGGTCGTGAGCAGTCCCGTCCTGAATTGGGCTTCCGGTTGCTGCAGAGGCTTTCCGACGACGTCGCCGAGCTCGGCTTCGTGGAGACCTCCGCGAAGCAGGACGGCCGAAACATGACGATGGTGTTGGCTCCCCACCGCAACAAGCCCAAGGGGACCAAAGCCGAACCGGATTCCTCCGCGCCGGCACAATAGCAATCAAGTAACAGTCAACAGTCAGTGAAGTGCCCGGGCGGCCAACCCAGCTGCGGTAGGTCGCCCGTCGGTACCCCGGACCGGGCGGCGCACCGCAGCGCGTCTCGACGCGCGGGATGAACGCCGCCTGATCAAGTGGCAGGACGAGGACGGACATGCCGAAGAACAAGACCCACCAGGGCACCGCCAAGCGCGTGAAGCTTTCCGCTACCGGCAAGCTGCTGCGGCAGCGGGCGGGCAAGCGCCACAAGCTGGAGAAGAAGCCCTCCAGGGTCACCCGCCGTCTGGACGGTGTGGTGGAGGTGGCCCCCCAGGACGCCAAGCGGGTCCGCAAGCTGCTCGGTCGCTGACCGGCCACCCTCCCGACTCCCGGGCTGACCCTGAAACCCCGGGCGGTGATCCCGCCCTCGAGATCGACAGGACGAACCAGTGGCACGCGTCAAGCGGGCAGTCAACGCCCAAAAGAAGCGCCGCACCACCCTGGAGGCGGCCAGCGGCTATCGCGGCCAGCGCTCCCGGCTCTACCGCAAGGCCAAGGAGCAGATCCTCCACTCGATGCAGTACGACTACCGGGACCGGCGGGCGCGCAAAGGTGACTTCCGACAGCTCTGGATAACTCGCATCAATGCCGCTGCGCGGCAGAACGGGATGACCTATAACCGGCTCATCCAGGGTCTGCGCCTTGCCGGGGTCGAGGTGGACCGCAAGATCCTCGCTGAGCTCGCCGTCGCCGATCCCACTGCGTTCACCGCGTTGGTGGACATCGCCCGGGCCAGCCTGCCTGCCGGTCGTGGGGCGAGCGCCCCGCAGGCTCAAGAAGGCGACGCCGCCTGAAGCGCGCGACTGCGACCCAGCCGGGCGCTGCATGTACCGAACGGACCTCGCGGGTCGCTGCCGCCCGAGGGTTGCTCCGTCGCCGGGACCGGGAACAGGCTGGGCGGTTTCTTGTCGAAGGTGCGCAGGCTGTTCGGACAGCCCTGGTCGCCGGAGCGGTGCAGGAGTTGTTCCTCACCGAGCGAGCCGTTGCCCGCCATCCTGATCTGCTTGACCGGGGAATCCGGGCTTGCGTGATCACCGAACGGGCCGCCGCGAGGTTGTCCGATACGGCAACTCCGCAGGGCATCATTGCGGTCTGCGCCACGCTCGGGGTCTCTGCGCAGGTCGCGTTGCAGGGCAAGCGGTTGGTGGCGGTTCTGGCCGGTGTCTCCGATCCGGGTAACGCGGGCACTGTCATCCGGGTCGCTGATGCCGCCGGGGCAGGCGCGGTGCTGTTCGCCGGGGCAGCCGTCGATCCGCACAACGGGAAATGCGTGCGGGCATCCACCGGCAGCCTGTTCCACGTCGCGTTGGGAGTGGAATCTGATTCCCGCCGTGCGGTGGCCGCGTGTCGGGAGGCCGGCCTGCAGGTCCTGGCGGCCGACGCTGATACCGGGCGTGACCTCGATGAAGCTCTCGACGCCGGAGTGCTGGATGCGCCGACGGCATGGGTGTTCGGCAGCGAGGCGCACGGGCTGGATGCCGCGTTACTGGCAACTGTCGACGGGGCCGTCGCCGTTCCCTTGCACGGGCGTGCGGAGAGCCTCAACCTGGCCACTGCGGCGGCGGTCTGTCTCTACGCCAGCGCGCGGGCGCACCGTCGGCTCGCCGCCGGCTGAGCCGGCACGTCGGATACCGCCGCCGGTCACCTAGGATCTGACCAAGACCGCGTACCGTCACGGCCCCGCCCGATGTCACCCTGATATCGCGAGCTGGCCGGTGACCCAGGAGCTCCCACCACATGTTCGGACCCAACGACTCCTTCGACCCCAAACAGGTCGCTGTGCTCGCGCCCGAGGCGCTGGCACAGGCCGTCGAGGATGCCTTGCAGGCATTCGCCGAGGCGGGAGACCTCGATGCGCTGGCCGCCGCCAAACCCGTCCATTTGGGTGAGCGGTCGCCGGTGCTGATAGCCCGCCGTGAGATCGGCGCACTCCCCCCGCAGGCCCGAGCCGAGGCGGGCAAGCGGCTCAACGAGAGCCGGCTCGCCGTGCAGGCGGCCTTCGATCAGCGTCGAGCCGAATTGCAGGCCCAGCGTGACACCCTGGTGCTGCGCGACGAAGCCGTGGACATCACGTTGCCGTGGGATCGGGTCCCCGGCGGGGCCCGCCATCCGATCACCACGCTCGGTGAGCGTATCGCGGACGTGTTCGTCGCGATGGGCTACGAGGTCGCCGAGGGCCCCGAGCTCGAGGCGGAATGGTTCAACTTCGACGCGCTCAACTTCGCCAAGGACCATCCGGCCCGCACCATGCAGGACAGTTTCTATGTGGCGCCCGAGGGCTCCGGACAGGTGCTACGCACGCACACCTCTCCGGTGCAGGTGCGTACCCTGTTGGAGCGGGAGCTGCCGGTGTACGTGGTGTGCCCGGGGCGGACATTCCGCACCGACACCCTGGACGCCACGCACACCCCGGTCTTCCATCAGGTGGAGGGGCTCGCCGTGGACAAGGACATCACCATGGCTCACCTCAAGGGCACCCTGGACGCGTTCGCCCGGGCGATGTTCGGCGAGACCTCCCGGACCAGGCTGCGGCCGCATTTCTTTCCTTTCACCGAGCCTTCTGCCGAGGTCGACGTGTGGTTCCCGGAGCGCAAGGGCGGAGCCGGATGGGTCGAGTGGGGCGGCTGCGGGATGGTCAATCCCAACGTGCTGCGCGCTTGCGGCGTCGACCCGGAGCTCTATTCGGGCTTCGCGTTCGGTATGGGCATCGAGCGCACCCTGATGTTCCGCAATGGCATCGCCGACATGCGTGACATGGTCGAGGGTGATGTGCGTTTCACCCGTGCGTTCGGAACGGAGATCTGAGCCAGTGCGCGTTCCCCTGTCATGGCTGCGCGATCATGCCGCGTTGCCCGAAGACATCGCGGCCCCGACCGTCCAGCAGATCGCCGATGCATTCGTGCGCGCCGGCTTCGAGGTCGAGCAGATCCAGGAGCTCGGCCCGGTGACCGGGCCGGTGGTGGTAGGGCGAGTACTGGAGATCGAGGAGCTGACCGGATTCAAGAAGCCCATCCGGTACTGCCGAATCGATGACGGCGACCTGGAGCCGCGCGGGGTGATCTGCGGTGCCACGAACTTCGCGGTGGAAGACCTGGTGGTGGTGGCGCGACCCGGCGCTGTGCTGCCGGGTGGTTTCAGTATCGCCGCGCGCACCGCGTACGGCCGGACCTCCGAGGGAATGATCTGTTCGGCCGCCGAGCTCGGGCTCGGCACCGACCACACCGGGATCATGGTGATCCCCTCGGGTGACGCCTCACCGGGACAGAGTGCCGCTGAGCTACTCGGCCTGGACGACGCGGTGATCGAGCTGGGCATCACGCCCGACCGCGGATATTGCTTGTCCGTGCGCGGTCTGGCCCGCGAACTGGCGATCGCCTTTGACGTTCCCTACGGTGACCCCGCGCAGCTGGAGCTGCCCAAGACCGGCAGCGGCACCTGGCCGGTGCGCATCGAGGATGAGCAGGGTTGTCGCAGGTTCGTCACCCGCAGGGTCTCGGGGGTGGACCCGTCCGCCGACTCACCCTGGTGGATGCGCAGGCGGTTGCAGCTGGCCGGGATGCGGCCGATCTCGCTGGCCGTCGACGTCACCAACTATGTGATGCTGGAGCTCGGTCAGCCGCTGCACGCCTTCGACGCCGAGAAATTGGACGGCGACCTTGTCGTCCGGCGGGCTACCGAGGGCGAGAAACTCACCACGTTGGATGGGACGAGCCGGGAGCTGGATCCCGATGACCTGGTGATCGCCGACGCCAGCGGTCCGGTATCCCTGGCTGCGGTAATGGGCGGGGAGAGCACCGAGGTCGGTCCCCAGACCACCAGCCTGATGCTGGAGGCCGCGAATTGGGACCCCGCTTCGGTAGCCCGCACCGCTCGGCGGCACAAGCTGCCCAGCGAAGCGGCCCGGCGCTTCGAGCGTGGGGTGGATCCCACCCTGCCGCCGGTGGCCGCCGAGTTGGCGGCCATTCTGCTGACCCGCTACGGCGGCGGAGAGATCCGGCCCGGTCGCACCGATGTCGGCGTGCCCTGGCCGGCAACATCCGTGCAGATGCCCCTCGACCTGCCGGATCGTGTTGCCGGACGGCGCTATGAGCGGGGTGCCACGGTGCGCCGGCTCACCCAGATCGGCTGCGCGGTGGAGGTAGGGGGAAACAGCACCACCACGGTGACCGTCATCCCGCCGTCCTGGCGGCCCGATCTGCTCCAGGCCGCTGACCTCGTCGAGGAGGTGTTGCGCCTGGAGGGTTACGAGATCATCCCGTCCCAGATCCCGCAGGCATTCCCCGGCCGTGGGCTCACTGCCGGGCAGCGTCGTCGCCGGGCGGTGTCCCGGGCGTTGGCGAGCGCGGGATATGTCGAGGTGCTGCCCAGTCCGTTCGTCTCGGCCAGTACCTGGGACGCCTTCCGGCTGCCCGCCGACGACTCGCGGCGACGCACCGTAACATTGCTGAACCCGCTGGAAGCCGAGCGTGACCAGCTGGCCACGACCCTGCTTCCCGGCCTGATCGAAGCCCTGGTCCGCAATGTCACCCGGGGGCAACGGGACGTGGTGCTCTACGGGGTGGCCCAGGTGGTGGTGCCGCGCGGCGAAGCCAGCAAGCTGCCCGAGCTCGGGGTGGCGCAGCGTCCGGATGACACCGAGCTCGCCGCGCTGATCGAGTCGTTGCCGCCGCAGCCGTTGCATGTGGGTACCGTGCTGGCCGGGCAGTGGGAGCGCCGTGGTTGGTGGGGCGCCGGACGGCCGACGAGCTGGGCGGACGCCGTGCAGTCGGCCCGATTGGTCGGCCAAGCCGCAGGGATCGATCTCGAGATCCGTGCCGCCGAGACCCCACCGTGGCACCCTGGTCGGTGCGCGCAGCTGCTCGTCGGTGGCGTCTCGGTAGGGCATGCCGGGGAGCTGCACCCGGCGGTGATCGAGGCGCTGGGCCTGCCGCCGCGCACCGCCGCAATGGAGCTCGATCTCGACGCCCTCCCCTTGACCGAGCACCGGCCTGCTCCCGTGGTGGCGCCGTACCCGCCGGCGCTGCAAGACATCGCCCTGGTGGTCGACGCTGCGGTACCGGTCGCCGGTCTGATCGCTACGCTGCGCCGGGGGGCGGGGGAGTTGCTTGAGGACGTACGTCTCTTCGACGTCTACACCGGTGAGCAGGTCGGGGAGGGTAAACGGTCGTTGGCCTTCGCGCTGCGGTTCCGCGCTCTCGATCGCACCCTGACCGTCGCCGAGGTCACTGCCGCCCGGGATGCGGCCGTGGCCGCCGCTGTCCAGGAACACGGTTCCACCCTGCGTTCTTAAATTGGTTGTATGATATTGCGTTGCCATGCATAATCATCCGTATGGCACTCAAGGTCGCGGTAGCGGGAGCGAGCGGGTATGCGGGCGGCGAGCTGCTGCGACTGTTGCTCGGCCACCCGGAAATCGAGATCGGCGAGCTGACGGCCGGCGACAACGCCGGTAGCCGGGTCGGTGAGCACCACCCCCACCTGGTCCCGTTGACCGACCGTGTCCTGTCCGATACCACCGCCGCGCGATTGGCCGGTCATGACGCGGTGTTCCTCGCGCTGCCGCACGGCTATTCGGCCCAGCTCGCGGCCATGCTGCCCAGGAACACCGTGGTGATCGACTGTGGTGCGGACCACCGGCTCGTCGACCCGGCGGCTTGGCGGCGCTGGTACGGCTCCGACCATGCGGGTGCCTGGCCATACGGACTGCCCGAGCTGCCCGGTGCGCGCGAGAAGCTGTGCGGAGCACGCCGCGTCGCGGTGCCCGGTTGTTACCCGACGGTGGTCAGCCTCGCCCTGGCCCCAGCACTGGCGAGCGGGATAGTCGCCGCTGAGGTCGTGGTCACCGCGGTCTCCGGTACGTCAGGAGCGGGCCGTGCGCTCAAGCCCCATCTGCTGGGTTCGGAGGTGATGGGCTCGGCCAGCGTCTATGGGGTAGCCGGGGCACACCGGCACAGTCCCGAGATCAGTCAGAACCTTGCGGGCGTCGCGGGTGAGCCGATCTCCTTGTCGTTCACCCCGGTGCTGGCTCCGATGCCGCGCGGAATCCTGGCCATCTGCACGGCACCGCTGCTCTCGGGTACCGACCAGGAATTGGTTCGGCGCACCTATCAGGCCGCCTATGCCACGGAACCTTTCGTCCACCTGCTTCCCGAGGGCCGGTGGCCGACGACCGGCGCGGTGCAGGGTTCGAACTCCGTGCAGTTACAGGTGGCGGTAGATCCCGACGCCGGGAGGTTCGTCGCCGTCGGTGTGGTCGACAACCTCACCAAGGGCACCGCGGGAGCGGCGGTGCAGTGCCTCAACCTGGCCGTGGGCTTGCCGGAAACCACCGGCCTGCCCCCCTGGGGAATCGCCCCATGACAATTTTCGGGAGAACGTCGCCATGAGCGTCACCGCGTCGAAGGGATTTCTCGCTGCGGGTATCGCTGCGGGCATCAAGGACAGCGGGGCTCTCGACCTGGCCTTGGTGGTCAACCAGGGGCCGTCCCAGGTGGCGGCGGGAGTGTTCACCCGCAATCAGGTCAAGGCCGCGCCGGTGCTGTGGTCGGCACAGGTGCTCGCCGGCAGACGCCTGCGGGCCGTGGTGCTGAACTCCGGCGGAGCGAACGCCTGCACCGGATCGGGAGGGTTCCAGGACACCCACGCCACCGCGGAGCAGGTCGCGAAGGTGCTGGACTGCGGGGCGATCGAGGTCGCCGTCTGCTCCACAGGGCTGATCGGCGAGCGGTTACCGCTGAACGCTGTGCTCACCGGGGTGGACACCGCCGCGGCGGCACTCGCCGCCACCCCGGAGGCCGGATTGGCTGCCGCTACCGCGGTGCTGACTACTGACACTGTGCCCAAACAGGCCACCCTCAGCGGGGCGGGCTGGACGGTGGGCGGGTTCGCCAAGGGAGCGGGCATGACCGCGCCCAGCCTGGCCACCATGCTCTGCGTGCTCACCACGGACGCGATGGTGGACCAATCCACCCTGGACGCCGCCCTGCGCGGTGCCACGTCAGCGACGTTCGAACGACTGGATATCGACGGGGGGTGCTCCACCAACGACACAGTGCTGCTGCTCGCCTCGGGCGTATCAGAAATCAGGCCAGACGAGGAGGAATTCGCTGGCGCGGTGCGCCAGGTGTCTCACGAACTGGTCAACAGCCTGCGAGCCGACGCCGAAGGCGTCACCAAAGAGGTCTCGATCACGGTCCGCGGCGCGATCAGCGAAGCCGATGCGCTCGCTGCGGCCCGCGCGGTCGCTCGGGACAACCTGGTCAAGACCGCCTTCTTCGGCTCGGACCCCAATTGGGGACGAATCGCGGCTGCGATAGGTGCTTCGCCGGCCCGCGTGCACGCCGACGAGTTGGATATCTGGCTCAATGGTGTACTGCTCTGCCGGCACGGCGCGATGGCGGCCGACCGATCGACGGCGGACTTGTCCGGCAGGAAGATCACTGTCGAGATCGATCTGCACCTCGGCGCGGGGGAGGTCACCGTGCTCACCACGGACCTGTCGCACGCTTACGTCGAAGAGAACAGCGCGTACTCCTCATGATGGAAACAGCGGCGCAGAAGGCGGGAGTCCTCGCCGAGGCACTGCCTTGGCTACAGCGCTTCCACGGTGCCACCGTAGTGATCAAGTATGGCGGCAACGCGATGCTGGACGACACGCTCAAGCGGGCCTTCGCCCAGGATATGGTCTTCCTCCGGCTGGCCGGGCTACGACCCGTTGTCGTGCACGGTGGCGGCCCGCAGATCACGGCCATGCTGGACCGGTTGGGGATTGCCGGGGAATTCCGTGGCGGTTTGCGGGTCACCACGCCGGAGACCATGGACGTGGTGCGCATGGTGCTGGTCGGCCAGGTGGGACGCGAACTCGTCGGACTGGTCAACGCCCATGGTCCCTTTGCTGTCGGGATCTCCGGGGAGGACGCCCACCTGTTCACCGCCGCCCGGCGAACTGCCACCGTGAACGGGAAACCGGTGGATGTCGGGCTGGTCGGCGACGTGGTCGCGGTGAATCCCGACGCGGTCCTCGACATCGTCAACGCGGGGCGTATCCCGGTGGTGTCCACGGTGGCCCCGGACGCCGAAGGGGTGGTGCACAACGTCAACGCGGACACCGCTGCGGCCGCGCTGGCCGTCGCCCTAGATGCGGAGAAGCTGGTGGTGCTCACCGACGTGGAGGGCCTTTACACCGACTGGCCGGACCGATCCAGCCTGCTGTCCCACGTCACCGTGGATGTGCTGGCGGGACTGCTGCCCGGCTTGTCGGCCGGGATGGTGCCGAAGATGGAGGCCTGTCTGCGGGCGGTGCGCGGCGGAGTCCCGCGGGCTCACGTGATCGACGGCCGGCTGGCTCATTCGGTACTACTGGAGGTTTTCACCACCGAGGGAGTGGGAACAATGGTGCTGCCCCAGAAGGACCCCACCTGATGTCCACAACCGACTCCCAGCGCCGCTGGCAGGCCGCGCTGATGAACAACTACGGCACACCCCCCCTGGCGTTGGCCCGCGGTGCAGGGGCGCAGGTGTGGGATGTCGATGGCCGCCGTTACCTGGACATGTTGGGTGGTATCGCGGTCAACTCGCTCGGGCATGCGCACCCGGCCGTGGTGCGCGCCGTCACCGAGCAGGTCGGCATCCTCGGCCACGTCTCGAACCTCTACATCAACGAGCAGGCGCTCACGCTCGCCGAGACCTTGCTCGATCTGCTCGGCGCCACCGGTTCGGGACGAGTGTTGTTCTGCAACTCCGGTGCGGAGGCCAACGAGGCCGCATTCAAGATCGCTCGACGCACCGGGCGAAGAAAGATCGTCTCCGCCGACGGCGCGTTTCATGGCCGCACCATGGGCGCGCTCGCCCTCACCGGCCAGCCGGCCAAACGGGAGCCCTTCGAGCCCATGCCGCCCGGGGTCGTCTTCGTGCCCTACGGCGACACTGCGGCACTGGAGTCGGCGGTCGATGCAGACACCGCGGCCGTGTTCCTCGAACCTGTGCAGGGGGAGAAAGGGGTGGTGATTCCCCCGCCGGGCTACCTGCAGGCCGCTCGGGAGATCACCGTCGGCCACGGAGCATTGCTCGTACTCGACGAGGTCCAGACGGGCATCGGCCGGACCGGTAGCTGGTTCGCCCATCAATCCGTAGGTGTGACACCCGACGTGATGACGCTCGCGAAGGGCCTCGGCGGGGGGCTGCCGATCGGCGCGTGCATCGGCCTCGGCACGGCAGGCACACTGCTCGAACCGGGCCAGCACGGCACCACCTTCGGCGGCAACCCCATCTGCTGTGCAGCGGCGCTGGCCGTACTGCGGACCATCGCGGCCGATGGGCTGATCGACCATGCGGCACGGCTCGGCAAAGAGATCGCCGCCGAAGTGGCGGCGCTGCACCACCCGCTCGTCGGGTCGATCAGCGAGGCGGGCCTGCTCATCGGGATCGGGCTCACCGCTCCGGTCTCCGTGGCGGTCGCCACCGCCGCGCGGGATGCGGGCTTTCTGGTCAACGCCACTGCCCCGGACCGCATCCGGCTCGCCCCGCCGCTGGTGCTCACCGATACGCAGACTGCGGAGTTCGTCGCCGCCCTGCCCCAGATCCTGGATGGTGTCCAGTAGCGATGCCACGACACTTTCTCCGCGACGACGACCTCAGCTCGGCCGAGCAGAGGGACATTCTTGACCTGGCCGACGAGTTCAAGGAAAACCCGTTCGGGCACACTCCGCTGGCCGGTCCGAAGTCTGTCGCGGTCATCTTCGAGACGAGCTCGACGAGGACCCGGCTTTCCTTCGAAATAGGCATCGCCCAATTGGGCGGCAATCCGGTCATCATCGATGGGCGCACGACACAACTGGTTCGCGAGGAGACGATCGAGGACACCTCACGGGTGCTGTCCCGCTATGCCGACGCCGTGGTGTGGCGGACCTTCGCACAGGGCCGCGTCGAGGCCATGGCGCGAGTCTCTCGGATACCGGTGGTCAACGCGCTCACCGATCAGTTCCACCCCTGCCAGGTGCTCGCCGACCTCCAGACCATCCGGGAACGGCATGGCTGCCTGGCCGGGCTCACCCTGACCTTTCTCGGCGACGGCGCGAACAACATGGCACATTCCCTGCTGCTGGGCGGCACTACCGCCGGGCTACATGTCCGGATCGTCACCCCAGATGGTTTCCAGCCGATGCCTGAGGTGATTCTCGCGGCGAAGTACCGCGCCCAGGACACCGGCGGCAGCGCCACCGTGTTCACCGATCCACAGGCCGCTGTGGATGGAGCCGACGTCCTGGTGACTGACAGCTGGACATCCATGGGGCAGGAGAGCGACGGGTTCGACCGGGTGACCCCGTTTCAGCGGCTGCAACTCAACGCCGAGCTTCTCGCGCGGGCTTCCCGTGGCGGCACCAAGAAGATCACGGTACTGCACTGCCTGCCCGCCCACCGGGGAGCAGAGATCACTGACGAGGTGCTCGACGGCCCCGCCAGCGCGGTGTGGGACGAAGCGGAGAACCGGCTGCATACCCAGAAGGCGCTACTGACCTGGTTGCTGGACCCGGAGCGATCAGGATGACGACCACTCGGGCGGGTCGGCAGGCCCGCATCATCGACCTCGTGACACACCGTGCGGTGCGTAGCCAGACGGAACTGGCCACCCTGCTGGCTGCTGAGGGCATCGTGGTCACTCAGGCCACGTTGTCCCGCGATCTCGATGAGCTCGGCGCGGTGAAGCTCCGTGGTGTGCACGGCGGCGCGCCGATCTATGTCATCCCCGAGGACGGCAGTCCGGTGCGCGCCGTGGAGGGCGGTACCGTCCGGCTCGCGAAGCTGCTGTCCGAGCTGCTGGTCTCCGCCGATGCCAGTGCCAATCTGGCGGTGCTGCGCACCCCACCGGGCGCGGCGCACTATGTGGCCAGCGCACTGGATCGGGCAGCGTTGACCGATGTGGTCGGCACCATCGCCGGAGATGACACCATTCTGGTTGTTGCCCGTGAACCCCTTACCGGAGCACAGCTCGCGCAACGGCTGCTGGCGCTACCCACGAGCACAGTCCCCCATGACGGCCAAATCCCCCACGACTATGAGGAGCAGCGACAATGAGCGAACGGGTGGTACTGGCTTACTCCGGAGGTCTGGATACCTCGGTGGCGATCGGGTGGATCGCCGAAGAGACCGGAGCCGAGGTCGTCGCCGTCGCGGTGGATGTGGGCCAAGGTGGCGAAGATATGGAAGCGATCCGCAAGCGGGCGCTGGCGTGCGGTGCGGTGGAGGCCGTCGTGGCCGATGCCCGGATCGAGTACGCCGAGCAGTACTGCTTACCGGCCCTGCAGGCCAATGCACTGTATATGGGTCATTATCCTCTGGTGTCGGCACTGTCCCGGCCGTTGATCGTCAAGCACCTGGTGAAAGCTGCGAAGTATCACGGCGCCTCCACCGTGGCGCATGGTTGCACCGGTAAGGGCAACGATCAAGTGCGCTTCGAGGTTGGCATCGGTGCCCTGGCCCCGGATCTGCGGGTGATCGCTCCGGTCCGGGACTACGCGTGGACCAGGGAGAAGGCCATCGCCTACGCCGATGAGCGTGACCTGCCGATCGACGTGACGAAACGCTCCCCGTTCTCGATCGACCAGAACGTGTGGGGCCGTGCCGTGGAGACCGGATTCCTCGAGGATCTGTGGAATGCCCCGACTAAGGACGTGTACTCCTACACCAGTGACCCTGTCGAGTGGAAAGCCCCCGACGAACTGGTGATCGCGTTCGAGGCCGGTGTCCCGGTCGCCCTCGACGGGAACCCGGTCACCGTACTGGAGGCCATTCAGCAGCTCAACGCGCGCGCCGGAGCGCACGGCGTCGGGCGGTTGGACATGGTCGAGGACCGACTGGTCGGCATCAAGAGCCGCGAGGTCTACGAGGCGCCGGGGGCGATCACCCTGATCACCGCACACCAGGAACTGGAGAACGTCACTGTCGAACGTGATCTGGCCCGGTACAAGCGAGGTGTTGAGCGGCGCTGGACCGAACTGGTCTACGACGGGCTGTGGTTCTCCCCGCTCAAGCGGGCACTCGACGCGTTCGTCGCCGATTCCCAACAGCACGTCAGCGGGGAGATCCGGATGGAACTGGCCGGTGGCCGCGCGACCGTGACCGGGCGGCGCAGTATGCAATCCCTCTACAATTTCAACCTTGCCACCTATGACGAGGGCGATGCTTTCGATCAGTCGCTGGCCAAGGGATTTGTCCAGCTGTGGGGGTTGCCGTCGAAGATTGCCGCACGGCGAGATCTGCGGGGCAGGGGCGAGGCATCGACACAACAGGGCTTCTTTTCGTGAACTCGGCACTCTGGGGTGGTCGATTCAGCGCGGGACCGGCTGCCGCCATGATGGCGCTGAGCCTTTCGACGCACTTCGACTGGCGGCTCGCCCCCTACGACATCCGCGGTTCCCGGGCACATGCCCGCGTGCTACACGGTGCAGGATTGCTCGATAAGCATGAGCTGGACGGGATGCTCGACGCACTCGACCGCCTCGACGCCGATCTCGCGTCCCACGCGTTCGTGCCGCTACCTGAGGACGAGGATGTGCACACCGCCCTGGAGCGGGGCCTGATCGATCGCGCCGGGCCGGAGCTCGGTGGTAAGCTGCGCGCCGGTCGTTCGCGTAACGACCAGGTCGCGACCCTGTTCCGGATGTGGTTACGCGACGGCACTCGACGAGTCGCTGCGGGCACTCTGAATGTGATCGACGCGCTGCTCGATCAGGCCCAGGCGCACCCGGACTCGCCGATGCCGGGGCGTACCCACCTCCAGCACGCCCAACCCGTACTACTCGCCCACCACCTCGGTGCGCACGTGCAGGCTCTCCTGCGCGACGTCGAGCGGATGCGGGATTGGGATACCCGGGCCGCAGTCTCCCCTTATGGCTCAGGGGCGTTGGCCGGATCGTCATTGGGCCTGGATCCGGCGGCGGTAGCCGCTGAACTCGGTTTTGACGCCCCCGTGGAGAACTCGATTGATGGCACGGCATCCCGGGACTTTGCCGCCGAGGCCGCGTTCGTGCTCGCGATGCTCGCCGTCGACCTGTCCAGGATCGCCGAAGAGATTATCTTCTGGGCTACCGCGGAGTTCGGGTACGTCGTCCTCGACGACGCTTACTCAACGGGAAGTTCGATCATGCCACAGAAGAAGAACCCGGACGTCGCCGAGCTGGCCCGAGGAAAGGCGGGGCGGCTGATCGGCAACCTTACCGGGCTGCTGGCCACACTCAAGGCGCAGCCGCTGGCCTATAACCGAGACCTACAGGAAGATAAGGAGCCATTGTTCGACTCGGTCGAACAGCTCGAACTGCTGCTGCCCGCAATGGCCGGCATGGTCAGCACCATGACCTTCGACACAGACCGCCTCGCCCAACTCGCTCCGATTGGACATACGCTGGCCACCGACGTGGCAGAGTGGTTGGTACGCCAGGGTGTGCCATTCAGGACCGCGCATGAAGCCGCTGGGGCCTGCGTACGGTTGGCCGAATTTCGCGGGGTAGGGCTGAGAGAGCTGTCCGAGACCGAGCTCACGGCCGTGCATCCCGCGCTCACTGCGGAGGTTCAGCAGGTACTCACCGTCGCCGGGTCGATTGGTTCCCGTACCGCTTACGGCGGTACGGCACCCGAGCGGGTCGCCGAGCAACTGCGACGTGCCCACTGTGCCGTCGATGAACACCGCGCGTGGACCGTGTAGTGACTTCGGCTGCTGGCAGCTTCGCTCGGGAGCGACTCGTCGTGGACGTCCTGCCCGCAGCCCGGCTTCTGCTGGGTTGCAGGCTGATCGCCGACAGACCGGATGGTCACGTGGTCGTCCGACTGGTTGAACTTGAGGCCTACCGCGGCTCCGATGACCCGGCGGCGCATTCCTACCGGGGCCGTACGGCTCGCAATGCCGTGATGTTCGGCCCCCCCGGACACCTGTACGTGTACTTCATCTACGGCCTGCACTTCTGCGCGAACATCTCCTGTCTGCCTGCCGGAGAGCCCGGCGCGGTGCTGCTCCGTGCCGCTGAGGTCCTCTCGGATCCGGACGTCGCCCGTCGCTACCGGCCCGCCGCGGGCTCCGATGTCGAACTGGCCCGGGGCCCGGCTCGGCTGGCCACCCTGCTCGGGTTGGCACGCGAGCACAACGGCCTGGACCTCACCGATCCTCTCTCGCCGGTGCGGTTGTTACCCGGGGAACCGGTGCCCGACGAACAGGTTCGTCGTGGCCCTCGGGTCGGTGTCGCTGCCGCGCAGGACCGGGACTGGCGGTTCTGGGTGCATGGCAGCCCTGCGGTATCGACATACCGCCGTCGCCGCAGCCGTTCCACCTGACGTGAGCACGGGTGCCGCACCGCAGGCCAATGCGAGCCGTCCCAGTCCGGGGACCTCCTAGCAGGCCCTCCCAGCGGGCTGACCTGCGACGATACTTCCCGGAAACCGCGATTTGACTTCTGCCCCGCGCACCGCGTAACTTTCCCTACGCCCGACGGGAACACGGACGGAGCGCTCAGCAGCAGAGGTGCTAGATCTCTCTCCGTCCGTCGGGTAGCTGGCTTGGTCAGCTGGTAAGCTGGATGAGTTGCCGGGCCTCGTGGGACCCTACTTATAGGGTCGACCAGACTGAGGACCGGGTAAGTTTAGTATCATCACCCCGTATTTGGGATTGCTTTTGTGGTGGTCTTGGTGTCGGTGGTTGTTCTTTGAGAACTCAACAGTGTGTCGTTATAGCTATGTTTGTGCCATGATTTGTGTTGTTTGTGTTGTTTGAGTGGTGCTAGTGATCTGCTAGTGATCAGAGCCGTGCTCGCTGTTCACCGTTCTTGATCTCCTTTGAACTGTCTTCTTTTCTTCTTTGGGTCTCTGAGAGCTTGTTTAGTTTTGGGGTCTTGAGGGTGGAGGGTTGGAGGGTTTGGGGGGGTGATGGGGTGTGTGGGGGTGGGTGTTGGTGTTCTGTTGTGCATTCAACGGAG
>JBOHHD010000639.1:0-3996 GCA_050700515.1 Pseudonocardiaceae bacterium | reverse complement strand
GTGTGGGTGTTCCACAGGTGGGTGGCGGCCCGCATCGCCGCGGGGTACCGGAGGGCCGTGGGATGGACCAGCAGCAGATAACTGCCCGCGGGCAGAGGGTCTAGCAACCGGGTCAGGATCGTGTGCGCTGTGCTGGTGAGCAGGGCACGGGCATGGAGCAGAACTAGGGGGTCGTGATCGACATAGACGATGTGGCAGTCCGGGGCGATTCCCTGGGCGATGTGGTGGGTATTGCGGGTGGGCAGTCCGGGGCCGATGTCGAGGAACTGGCGGATGTCCACCTCAGCGGCCAGGTGATGCACTGCGCGGTGCAGGAATCCGCGGCTGGCACGGGCGAACTCGGTGGATGGGAGTGCTGATCGGGTACCGGTGAACCGGTCATCGACGCTGACATCATAGGAGATCGAGAATCGTTCAGCATGGTTCGATCCTGACGATCCTGACCTCATTCAATGACAACGACGTCCGGACGGCGACCAATCCCACCGCCTGGTCGGTGTCGATGACCGTTCCCCGCCGGACGTCCACCCTGATTTCCTGGTTTCGGACATGACGGTTCTTACGGCTGGCGTGGATGATGCGGTGGGTCACCAAACCCCGTTGGGCTTTGCTCTTGGTGCGTTTGGCCATGTGACCCTTTCTTGTCGGTGCCTTGCCTTACCGTGGTATGGCGGTTGGTAGTGCCGGCCGGTCAACAGGGACCGACCAACCACCCAGATCCGGTGGCGGCTTCGCCACCAGACCCAGAATCGGCACCGACCTACCAGTCAAGCCCCGCGCCACCTGAACAGCGTGCTGGTGACCGGAGCACTTCGGCCGCCGGAAAGGCCTCATCCCTGGCCACCGCCAGGCGGCGAACCCTGACGGAGGTGGCGGTGATGGACCAGCACGGCGATGGTGGGGCCGACGATCGCGCCGATCAGCACCGTGGGGGCCGGGGTGTGCACAGTCGCAGCAACCACCAGATTGTGAGCGTGATCCACCCCAGCGTGAAGACGATCACCAGCGCGCCCAAAAATCGGGTCACTACCAATGAATCGGGCAGCACGGCGCTGACCAATATGATAATGACCGCCAATGCGACGAGGGTCATCACCAACTTCACGATGCAACCGAGAATACGCATGAGAAAAGAGTGTCCTTGAGGTAGGCACAGCATGACGAGAAGGGGAATCCGGCCGGCGACCAGAAAGGGGAATCTGGGGAATTACTCGGCGGTCGAGGGTCGGTCCGAACAGCGCACCACCGATGACGCGATCGATGTATTAGGGGCCGACCCTCTCGCCTGGAGGCAGCCCCCATCGGATGGCGGCGGGCGCGGGACGGTCAGGGTCTGCGGAACCGGGTCGGCCTGCTCTTCTACACCCGGTGACGACGCGGAGTGCTGGTCCAACTCGCGAGCCAGCAGACCCAACAACAGCGTCTCGTCGGGTTGGTGCAACCAGAAGCACGCCCACACCCGAACCTGACAACGCCGCCGTCCCCACCCCAGCAACGCACCCGGACCCCGACACGACCGGCACCGACCCCGCCGATCCACCGGATGCTCTTCTACCAGCGAATACAACGCCGCACACGCCCGCCACGACACCGAACCCATCCCGACATCATCATCGGGCCCGGAATCCACCACTGCCCTCAGAACACCACACAGCCTCTCTCGCACCAGACCATAGCTGGTCTGATAAACAGTGGGACCCTTGCTGGTCATGGTTGCTGCATCCACTCCGTGCCCAGCTTCCACTTAATCTCATCGGTCTCCTTATCGATCGGCCATGCCTGGACATCCCGGTGCTCCGCCACCATCACGTCCTCGACCACGGTGAGTTTTTGTTCCTCCGACTCCACCCGCTTTCGCACAGTGCGAAGCCAATCGGGACAGCTGTGGCGCTGGAAGATCTTGGAAAGTGGCTAAGGGTGGTTCAGGGCGGTTACGGGGGTGTCGAAGGGTGGTGAACGCTGGTGAGCCCATTGCCAGACGTGCTAAGGCGGCTACGGTCTGTTCATTCGTTGCGTGTGTTGAAACGGGGAGGGACACGGTGGCTACCGGTCGAGAGGCGAATGTTCAGCTGCGGAGGGGGCGGGGGTGCGGTATTTATGCGGGGAGCCAGGTGCTAGGGCGGATGTCTGCTGAGGTGCAGGTGGATACCTGTTGATGTGCTTGATGGCAGGGTGCGCGTCGTCGTACCGGGTACCGGCGTGTCGGTGGGGTATGTCTTGTGAGGTGGCGAAGGAGTGGGGGCGCGGGATGGATCTGGCTGGTTCGGTCGCCGAGAGGGTTTGAGGGGGCGGAATCGCCGGTGGTGGGCACCGTTGGGGGGGCAGTATCCCCGGGCCCTGTGACAGGGCCCGGGGATACTGGTCAGGGTGTCGCGGTAGCCGCCGGGACACCGGTGCGCTGCTCGTGCACATGAACAGCGGATACCCGGTGTTGAGTGTAGGGGGTGGGAGACAGAGGGCCAAGTGGCGTGGCGCGCCGAGGCGAGACGCTAGTTGTTGGGGTGGGGGTGGGCGCGGGGGGAGTATCCCGTCGGCCTACCGACGTCCTGCGTCTGTGCGTCATGAGCGCGTGCTCTAGGGGAGCTTGCGCCTTGGTGGCCCTCGCCGCGAGAGCCAGCCAATCGAACCGCGGCAGCCTGTCAGGCCGCAGAATCCCCGCTCAGCCGGGGTTACTCTGGGGTATGACCCGGTAGCCGCGAGGTGCTGGCCTTGCTCAGCAGCGGGAGGAGAAAAGGGAGTAGTACGCGGGTGTCGTGGTCACCGACCGGCACGCTGAGGTCCCCGAAAGGAGGTGGGTCGATGGTTGTTCGCGGGACTGTCCGAGGAGCCCGAGCCGCGGTCGAGAGCTGGATTCTGACCCTGCGAATCCTGCTGATCGTGAGTGTAGTAGCCGCTACACCACCCCTAGTCGGATTCCTGGTGGGTTCCCGAGCACTGCTCCTGTTCATGAAGTAGCGGATACCCCCGCGGTGGGGGGCCGATCCGGGCCCCCCACCCCTGCTCTCGAACCGACAGCTCCCGATTCCTCTGTCCTGATCGTGCTCAGCCGCACCCTTTCCGGTTACCCCGCCCCTGAAGGGCATCGGAGTATCCCGGGCCGGCGGCCATCACCACCTCCGACAGCCGTACCCGCGTCGGGAAACTCCGCGCTGGCCCCGCCCGGGCCCGTAGTGAGTCCGACCGCGTCGAAAGGACTAGATGTGACCGTGCGCTCTCCTGTTTCGGCTCCTCGCCAGCGGCTACGGGCTGAACTGCGCCGCGAACGTGAGCAAGCCAACCTCACTCAGAAAGAAGTCGCCACCGCGATGGACTGGTCACCCTCGAAAATGCTGCGAATCGAGACCGGCACCGTGGGCATTTCCGTTGTCGATCTCCGTGCCCTGCTCACCTTCTACCAGACCGCTCAACAACGCGCTCAAGAGCTCATCGCTCTTGTCCGGGTCGCCCCCACCCGCACCACATCCGACTCCGGAGGTGAGCACTGATGAATTCTCACCTCTCCCAGCTCCAAATATCCCACAATGCACCACCGACGTGGACCCACCCGCCTACTATGGCCCCTGATCTGGATCCTGCTGCTGCTCTACATCATCAACAACCTCACCGAAGCCGCCACCCATGCCCGAAACCTGACTATCTGGCTACAAGGCAGCACCGAAATCCTCGTCAGAGCCCTCATCAGCTTCATCGAACAAACCACCCACACCCCCTACCCCCCCACCACCCACCCCCGGGAAACCCCGGGGGCGGGCACTCTCCCAGGTACACCCGTCGTACCGATACCGGACGGTCCCCCGCACCGAGGGCGAAAAATCTACTGCATTGTCATGACTTGTCCGATGAGGGAGGAGTGGGCACGGTTGGAACCGTTGTTGTCGGCACATCCGCCACAGGGGCCTCGGTGAGTCGATCATCGAATAGGGATCAGGGGGATATGATCTTCGTATCGTGATCAACCCCTACCTCGTCAGACCTACTACCTGCCCGAAAGAGTGC
>JBOHHD010000638.1:0-12355 GCA_050700515.1 Pseudonocardiaceae bacterium | reverse complement strand
AGTCCACCACCACGCGCCTGGTCGTCGGCACACTGGCCGCGGCCGGACTGTCCGTCCACGCGACGACCCAGCCCTCCCGTGCTCCATTGGGCGAGCTGGCCCGCCACGGCACCGACATCTACCGGGGCATGACTCTGGCCTGCCTGTGCGCCGCCGACCGTCACCACCAGCTCGCCACCGAGATCCTGCCCGCGCTGCACAACGGCACGATCGTCGTCTGCGACCGCTACGTCGCTTCCTCGCTGGTGCTGCAGGGCCTCGACGGCCTGTCCGCCGAGGTGGTGTGGCAGCTCAACCACGGCGTCTACCGACCCGACCTGTCGATCATCCTCAACGGCGACGCGGGCGTTATCGACGCTCGGCTGCGGGCGCGCGGCGGGCACAGCCGATTCGAGCGCGCCGAGGACGACAGCCAGAGGGAGACCGGGCTATACGTCCACGCGGTGGTCGACTTGCAAGCCAAGGGCTGGCCGGTCGCCACGCTGGACGTCACCACCGAACCTCCCGAGACGATCTCCGCTCGGATCGTGTCCCTCATCCACCACGTCCTGACCGAGAAGAGCCCGGCATGTCTTTGAGCCTGATTACCGTCAACGTCGGCGCACCCTCCCTCGACCGAGCCCACCGCCAGCTCCACTGGCTCGCCGAGCGCCCCGAGGACGTACTGGTGCTGACCGAGACCAAGGCCACTGCGGGCAGCCAGTTCCTGGCCGAGGCCTTCGCTACCGCGGGCTACGCGGTGACCTGCCCCGACCACGCACCCGGCGAGCTCGGCGTGATGATCGTCAGCAAGCTGCGCACCACCCCCGACCCGCTCGGCACGGCATTGGACTACCTGCCCGCGCGCGCCGCCGGGGTCGAGGTCGACACCACCGACGGGCCGCTGCGCCTCGTCGGCGTTTACGTGCCCTCCCGTGACGCCAGTATGGACAAGACCGAACGCAAGAAGACCTGGATCCATTGCTTCTGCCACGCCCTGGACCACACGGCCAGCGAGGTGCCGCTGTTGCTGCTCGGCGACCTCAACGTGCTCGAACCCACCCATCAGCCCGCTCACTGCGGCCAGTTCGCGCCGTTCGAGTACGCCTTCTATACCGGCCTGACCGACCGGCACGGCCTTCTCGACCTCTTCCGGTACCTGCACCCCGACCGCATCGAACACAGTTGGGCACGCCGGGCAGACCTGGGCTACCGCTACGATCACGCCCACGGCTCCCGAGCCCTGGCCGACCGACTCGCTGCCTGCGAGTACGTCCACGAGACCAGGGAAGCCGACCTCGACGGCTCTCGGCTCACCGACCATTCCGGACTTGCCGTACGCCTAACACTGACCGCGACCACGCGGCTGCTAACGTCAGACCCTGCCACGGCGGCCATCCACACCGAGCCGGAGTCGACCCTGTTCTAACAGCGCCTCCACCGCTCGTCATCGGCTGTCGCACCACACGTCCGCTGCCAGCCGACCGCGAGGGATCCCGCCGCAGGATGCCTGCCCCGACCAGCACCATCACGCCACGAATCGGCGCCCGCGTCCTCCTGCTCAACCCAGCCGACCGGGTGCTGCTCATCCACGCCCTCGACCCCGCCGACCCCGACCACCACTGGTGGGAACTGCCCGGCGGCGGCCTTGATGAAGGCGAGTGCCCCCGCGACGCGGCCCGCCGCGAGCTTGCCGAGGAATCCGGGATCATGCTCACCACCTTGGATCGTGAGCTGTGGGTCCGCGAATCCCGCTTCCGCTACAAGGGCCGAGACCACCACCGCGTCGAGCACGTGTTCCTCGGTCGAACCTCCAGCACCGTGCCGCAGGTCGCGCTCAAGCCCACCGAGAACGAGAAGGCCGGGCTGATCGAACGACGCTGGTGGTCGGCGGGCGAACTGCGACGATGCCGCGACAAGCTCCTGCCCGCCACCCTGCCCAACCTGCTCGACGACCTGCTCGCGGACCGGTTGAGCCACACACCCCTAATACTCACTGACTGACCAGCGCCGACGGTGATAGACGGCAACCGAGCGTGGCAACGCCAAGGTCCGCTTCAAGTCCGGATTCCGGGCCAACCCGGGTGGCAGGTGAGGACCACCGCACCATGCCTGCGGTGTGGGCGCTGAATCTGCGAGTGAATCAGGTGCTGGGATACAGCGGCGTAAGGCGACATCTCATCATTGGTTTCACATCCCTCAACTTTCAGCAGAACTGAAACCCTCCTCGTCGAGTTGACCCCGTTGTTCCTGGATGCTGGCGACGTTGTCGAGGGAGATGGAGAGGTCGCGGAGGGCTTGGGGGGTGTCGCCGTAGCTGGTGTGGATGCGTCGGCTCAGGTCCAGGGATTCGGTGTAGGCGGCCAGGGCGTCGTCGAGTTGACCCCGTTGTTCCTGGATACCGGCGACCTTGTTCAGGGAGATGGACAGGTCGCGGAGGGCTTGGGGGGTGTCGCCGTAGCTGGTGTGGATGCGTCGGCGCAGGTCCAGGGATTCGGTGTAGGCGGCCAGGGCCTCCTTGAGTTGACCACGTTCTTGCTGGATACCGGCGACCTTGTCCAGGGAGACCGACAGGTCGCGCAGTGCGGCGGACGAATCCGGGTAGCGCTGCACGAGCTCCCGGTGCAGCTCCACCAGGGCTGCGGTGGCGCTGAGCGCGATCTCCAGATCCAGCGAATCGGACAGGATGTCCAGCAGGGCCACCGTGGTGTCCAGCTCGAACGGGCGTTGACCTTCCAGCGCGATCCGGGCGTACCGAGCGGCCTCGACCGGCTCGTCCTGCTCCGCCCGAACCTGGGCCAACCAGGCGTGCGTGAGCAGCCGGTCATCCTGGTTCGACGCCGCCTCCAGCGCTCCGGCGCTCGCGGCTACCGCGAGATCGATAAGGCCCGACCGCAACGCGCTTGCGGTTCGCCGCAGCAGCGTCCCCACCTCGGGCGAGGGTTGGATGGGTTCACCCGGCGTCGGCGTGAGTCCGCTGGGACCCGAGCCTGCGACATCGGGCATGGCCGGGACGTCCACAGCGGTGTCCGGGGCGGTGTGGAGGGTGGCCGTGAGGCTGCGGACCGACCACAGGTCCGGGGCGGTGTCGCGGACCAGCGCCAGCGAGTCGGCCGGGCACGCCAGCAGCAGCGCGGCCGGGTGGACGGCGGTCAGCGCGTCGCGCCGCTCGTTGAGCCGCCGCAGCAGCCGGGACCACAGCCGTATCCGATCCGCCGTCATGGCCTCGTCGTCGAACACCCAGGTCGCGGCGAGACCGGCCGGGTGCGCAGCGAGCAGCTGACCGAGCACTGTGGCCTCGCCGCCCCGCTCGGCCAGCGTCAGGGTGGCGACGTGCTTGGCCTGCATGCGGGCCTGATCACTGGTACGGGCCACCAGCTCGGTGACGTCCGGTGCCTGGGCGCCGAACAGGAATGCCAGCCAGAACCCGTCGTGCAGCGCGAATTGCACCCGAAGCCGCTCCCAGACGTCCTCGGCATCCCGGTGCAGGCTGCGGGCCGCAAACCGCTCGCTCACGGCAGGCCGAGCGCTCTTCGGGCCAGCGGGTGCACCTCGTACCAGTCCTGGCCATTGAGGTGGCCGAGCAACATGTGGCTCTGCAACAGCCGGGCCATGAGCTGGACCTCGGATTCCTTGGGATTGACCGTGCCGTCCCCAGCGGCCACCTGGTGCAGGAATGTCTTCTGCTCCGCCGTCATCTTCATGAAGTCGTGCGCCACCAGACCGATCGCCTCCTCGACGTGCTCATCACCCAGTGGTGGCGTCAGCGAGCGGCGCAGCAGCAGGTTGACCACCTGGCGGAGCAGCATGAACAGGTCACGCAGGTGACCCCCGGAAGCCTGGATGATCGCGTCGAGCTGCTTGTCGGTGAAGATGTCCTCGACCGGGAGCCGGCGGGCGACCACCTCCCGTAGCTGTGCGATCGTCTCGGCGACGGTGTGCTCGGTCTCGCCGAGACGCGGTCGGACGTGCGGCACCGGCACCGGCAGCACCCGGGAGTCGAAAGGCAACGCTCCCGGCGCAGTGAACTGCAGGTAGGTGGGCACGGTGTAGACCAGGTGATGGGAGCGGAACTTGAGCTTGCCGGCGTGCGCCACGAACAGCCTCTGGACCGACTCCTGCACCTCCACGTCGTTCTCGCTGGTGCCGCGCAGCTGTTCCAGACCGTCCACGATGAGCACCGAACCCAGGCCGGGATCGTCGGTCGGCAGCAGAGTGGTGAGAAAGGCTGCGACCTCCTCGTAGAGCCGGCCGATGTGGTAAGTCAGCTTGCGGCGCAGCTCCGTGACGACCGATTCACTGCTCTTCAGCTCGCGTTGCAGCTCGACCTCGACCGACGTGCCCATCGCCTCGACCGCCAGACCTTCCGGCGAGGCCGTGACGGACAGACCCGGGACTTCGACAGAGATCTTGAGACGCTCCAGGAGGCGCCGCAGTCTGATGCCGAACCCCGGCCCCCGCTCGGCCTCGGCTGCGCCGAGCTTGTCGTGCGCGCCGAGGGCCAGCGCGATGAGGAACTCGGTGACGTCGATCGGTGAGGACTCGTTGACGTAGGAGCCGATATCGAAGATCGTGGCCTGGTAGCCGGCCTGCTCCAACTCGCCCCGCAGCCGGTTCAGCTCGGTGGTCTTCCCGGCGCCGGACGGGCCGGAGAGCAGCTGAGTGGTGGTGTCGACGGCCAGCTCGATCGTCGCGAGCAGCTCGTTGACCGCCGTCCGGCCCGCGTCGACCAGCGGGACGTACCGCTTTTCGGTCGGATCGGCCGGGTTCAGCGGGCCGAGCGTGAGCGCGGCTGACCAGGCCCGAAGCTGCTGCCGCGAGAGCGTCGTCATGGTCGAGATCCTAGGAGGTCCGGCCGGCTCGACCCGACACCCTGGCGGCACAACCCTGGCTGGATCGAGCCAAGCGGCACAACCCTGGCTGGGTCGAGCCAATCCGGCGCTCAGGTTCGGCAGACGTAGATACAGTTCTGCGGGCGTGGTGAATCCAGGATCTCGACGTGGTCGAACCCCGCTGAGCAGAGCATGTCCCTGGTCAGTTCGGTGCCCCACATCATGCCGAGTCCGGGGCCGCCCTCGGCCAGCGAAATGGTCGTGCAGTACATCAGGCTGATCGAGTAGTACAGCGGGGCGAACAGGTTGCCGACGTTGTTCTCCAGGTGGCTGGAGAACTTCGCATCGACCACCACGAACACCCCGCCGGGCGCCAGCGCGGCACGCACCCGGCGCAGCGTTTCCAGCGGGACACGCAGGTGATGCACCGAGTCAAACGCGGTGATCACGTCGAAGGGTGGCTGCGGGGCGAGCTCAGCCGCGTCACCCACGGCGAAAGCCGTGTTGGCCAGCCCGAGTTCGCTGCGCTCGGCTTCGGCGTTGGCGATCAGCTCGGCGTCGATGTCCAGGCCGAGGAACTGCGAGGCGGGAAACGCCTGTGCCGCGACGTTGACCGCGTGCCCGTTCCCACAGCCGAGGTCGAGCACGCGCACACCGGCGGCCAGCCGGGCGGGCAACCCGGGCACCGCGCCGAGGAACCCGTCGACCAGGTGCTCGTCGTAGATCCGCCGCCACGTGCCGCCCTGCTCCGCACCCGCGGCGTGCAGGTGCGGGATGAATGTCGCGGGCGCCACCCCACCGCCCTCGGTGAAACACCGCTCCAGCTCGGGCAACGCGCCGGTGAATCCCCGGAGCATGGACGCCACCGGCATCATGTTGGCCGCCGACTCGCCGATCAGCATGCCGGCGTGCTCGGCGGGCAGGGTGTACTCGTCGGTGCCGGGCTGATAGGTCAGGAACCCGCCGGTGACCATCACGCCGAGCCATTCTCGCACGTAGCGCTCCTGCAGGCCGGCCCGCTGCGCCAGATCAGCACTGGTGGCCGGTCCCTGGGCGAGGGCCTCGAACAGGCCGGTCCGGTGCCCGACGCTCAGCAGCATGGTCAGCGCGCCGCCGGTGAGCGTGGCGCGCAGATGCTCGGCGAAAGCCGCGCGGCGATCGTTGTCCATTCCAGAGCTCCTGTACCGGTAGTGACGAAAAATCCGTTCGCGGGCCATCACGCGGTGATCGTGCCTAGCGACCAAGGCCGCTAGCGCATCCGCGCGCAGATGGTGCACGAAGAAGAAGTATTCGTCGGCGGCCTGCTGCGGATCGCGTTCCCCGCCGAACATCTGCTCGAACGCGCCCTCGGGCAGGGTGATGTTGGCCAGGGCGCTCACCGCGCCGCCGCTGCCCCGCGGGTCGGTGGTGAGCGCGGTCGGAGGTAGTTACTCCGGCGGGAGGCAGAATCGTCGCTCGTGAACGAGATTTCTGCCTTTACGGACGGTCGTCCAGGTCGCGCGCTCGCCCGAGGGGAGACCCGGTGAAGATCGTCGTCACGACACCCACCGGACATGTGGGATCCCGAGTCGTGCAGCTGCTCCTCCAAGCGGGAGTGCGGCCGACGCTGCTGCTGCGGGATCCCGCCAAGCTCACCCCCGCCATCCGTGAACGAGTCGACGTCGTCCGGGGTGACCAGGGCGATGCCGAGAGGGTCGTGCGGGCGACCGAGGGCGCCGACTCCCTGTTCTGGGTCGACCCGCCGACCTTGGATGACGATCCGGTCGCGGGGTATGCCCGCATGGGCGCCAGCGCCGCCCGCGCGGTGCGGGAGAACGCAGTCGCTCGCACCGTCTTTCTCAGCAGCGTCGGCGCGGAGAAGCGGTCGGGAGCGGGAGAGATCGACGGGCTGGCGCGGACCGAGGAGCAGCTGGACGCGACGGGCGCTTCGGTGCTCCATCTGCGCTGCGGCTACTTCTTCACCAACCTTCTTCTGGAGCTGGAGGCATTGCGCGCGGGTGTCCTGCGGACCGCGATGCCGGTCGATCTCCCGATGCCGTGGGTCGATCCGCGGGACATCGGCGAAATCGTGGCGGTGCGGCTGCTCTCCGATGACTGGTCGGGCCGCCAGGTGCAGGCCGTGCACGGCCCGGAGGATCTGTCCTTCTCGCGCGTGGCGGAGATCGTCAGTCAGACGCTGGGTCGTCCGGTGCGCGCCGAGACGCTATCGGACGACGACCTCCGTGACTCGCTGCGATCAGCAGGTCTGGGCGACAAGCAGATCGAGGGCATCGTGGGGATGTCCAGCGGGCTACGCGAGGACTTCGTGGCTGCGGACGAGCGCAGCATCCTGACCACGACACCGACCACGCTCGCCGCGTGGGCCTATGCGCACCTTCTCCCCGCTTTATGATCTTGGGTTCGCGCGAAACCGCCTTATGAGACGAGTGTGGTGAAGCGGTCCCATACGCGGTGGGTGCCCAGCAACTTCAGCACTTGGTCGAGCACCTCGCGGGGATCCTTGCCGACGACGACGCCGAGGTCGGTAGTCGCGCAGTCGGCCTCGTCGATCGCGGTGTGGGCGTTGCCCCAGCCACCGATCACCTTTGCGTGCCGGAAACACTCCTCGATCATCATGACCACTCGTGGGTCCACCATGGAGGGCTTTCCGGAATTGCCGGCCTTGGCGTCCCTGTTCGCCAGCGCGTCCGGAGCGGGTGGTGGGCTGCCCGCGAGCAGCAGGGCGTCGAACTCGACCGAGCGGGCGGTGAGGAACGTCCGCTGCGCTGGGAGGCTGCCGTTCAGCGAGCCACCGTGCGGTGCGATCAGCAGGGGCACCAGGCCGGCGGCGGTGATCGCGTCCTTGACCTCGCGCACGCCATCGAGACTGGTGGGGTCGACGACGATCCCGATGATCCGCCCGTCCGGTGGCCACATCTGGCCGATCTGGGACAGCGCCGGGCTGGACGTGACGTCGGGAACCGGTCGGTTCGCCTTTGGCACGGGCAGTCCCAGACCGGTGGCCACCTGCTCGCACAACTCGCTGTCCACGTTGGCCAGCACTTGCAGCTCGCGTTCCTTGATCACCTGTTCGTAGCACTTGCCGAGTTCGAAGGTGAACGCCTGAATGGTGTGTTCCTTCTCGACCGGAGTCAGGCTCTGCCAGAACAGCCGCGGCTGGGTGAAGTGATCTTCGAACGTCGCCGGGGAGCGCCGCACCTTGGTCGAGGCGGCCACCGCCTGGGTCACCTCGACGTAGGCCCCGACGTCCTGGCCCGCGATGAAGGGGCAGCCGCCGTCGAGGGTGTTCGGCTTGTACGGCGCGACGCCCCCGTGCACCGCATCCTGGTGGAAGCCGTCGCGGTGCATGTCGTTGACCGGAGCGTGCGGGCGGTTGATCGGGATCTGGGCGAAGTTCGGGCCGCCGAGCCGGGTGAGCTGGGTGTCGAGGTAGGAGAAATTCCGCGCGTGCAGCAACGGGTCGTCGGTGACGTCGATGCCGGGCACCAGGTGGCCGGTATGGAAGGCGACCTGCTCGGTTTCGGCGAAGTAGTTCGTGGGATTGCGGTTGAGGGTCAGCATCCCGATCGGCTGCACGGGAGCGAGCTCCTCGGGAACGATCTTGGTCGAGTCGAGCAGGTCGATGCCTTCGAAGGTCTGCTCCGGAGTGTCCGGGAACACCTGAATGCCCAGCTCCCACTGCGGAAAGGCGCCCGACTCGATGGCGTCGGCGAGGTCGCGCCGGTGGAAGTCGGGATCGACACCGCTGATCATCTGTGCCTCCTCCCAGGTCAGGGAGTGCACACCCGCTTTCGGCTTCCAGTGGAACTTGACCAGCGACGTCTCACCGTCGGCGTTGACCAGCCGGAAGGTGTGGACACCGAAGCCCTCCATCATCCGGTAGGACCGCGGGATGCCGCGGTCGGACATCGCCCACATCACGTGGTGGGTGGCCTCGGTATGCAGGGAGACGAAGTCCCAGAAGGTGTCGTGCGCGGTCTGCGCCTGCGGGATCTCCCGGTCCGGGTGCGGCTTGGCGGCGTGGATCAGATCGGGGAACTTGATCCCGTCTTGGATGAAGAACACCGGGATGTTGTTGCCGACCAGGTCGAAGGTGCCCTGCGCGGTGTAGAACTTCGTCGCGAAGCCACGGGTGTCGCGCACGGTGTCGGCCGATCCGCGGGACCCGACGACGGTGGAGAACCGGACGAAGACCGGTGTCTCGGTGCCCTGGCCGAGGAACTCGGCCTTGCAGATCTTCGCGGCCGTGCCGTACCCGACGAAGACCCCGTGCGCCGCGGCCCCGCGGGCGTGGACCACGCGTTCGGGAATCCGCTCATGATCGAAATGCATGACCTTCTCGCGCAGGTGGTGATCCTGCAACAGGGTGGGGCCTCGATCGCCCGCCTTGAGCGAGTGGTCGGTGTCGTAGAGCCGAATTCCTTGTGCGGTCGTGAGGTACTCCGCCTGCTGTCCGAACTTACGCGGGGACGCGCCGGTCTCGGCCCCGGTGGGGGTCACCGTCTCCGGAGCTGCCTGGTCCGGCTTCGGCGGCAGCGGCCCGCGTGGCTCCGCCGGGGGCTCCAATGTGGGCGGTTCGCTCGCGGGCACACCCGGAATTGTTGGAGTGACCAGCTCAGCCGCCTTTGCGACCGCCTTTTCCAGGGCAGCCCTCACGACTTTGGCAGGCTTCTTTGGATCCATCTACTCCTCCTCGGCGAGTGCTCAGCACGAGGGGCTACCCGCTCGATCACGAGCCCACACGCGGGTTAGCCGCTCTTCGCGGCAGTTCACCAGTTCCACACCAGCGGGGCGCGCACCGGCCAGGAACGCGTCAACCCGGTGATGTGCCAGGCCGACGCCGACCAACTCGCCGTGTTCGCCTCGAATGCCGGCGCGCCGACCACCCAGACCGGCTACCACAACCTCCTCGCCCACCCGGAGGTGACAGCGGAAATCGGCACGGAGACGTGCCGATTCCGCGCCCGTGTCGCAACCGGCGAGGAACGCGAACGGATTTGGGCTCGGCAGAAGCTCGACGATCCGGGCTTCGCCGGCTATGAGCGAACACCGATCGGGAGATTCCGGTGGTGATCCTGGATCGACGAACCCCCGCCGAGGGTCGTGAGGTGCAGACTGGGCACGCCCTGCTCGCGCGTCTCGCCGCAAGTAGTCGTCAACGGGCCCGTCAAGCCGGATCGGGAAGGGAGCCACACCGTGGCACGCGTCACCGTCAATGAAGAAAACGGCACTCCCGTCGAGCTCTACTACGAGGACCACGGCTCGGGACAGCCCGTGATCCTCATCCATGGTTGGCCGCTGTCCGGCCGATCCTGGGAGCAGCAGGTTCCCGCGCTGGTCGAGGATGGATACCGGGTGATCACCTATGACCGACGGGGGTTCGGCGCCTCGTCCCAGCCCTGGGACGGGTACGACTACGACACTTTCGCCGTCGACCTGCACACCCTCATCGGACACCTCGACCTGACCGACGTGACCCTGATCGGGTTCTCGATGGGCGGCGGCGAGGTCGCCCGCTACGTCGGCCGGTACGGCACCGAACGCGTCGCCAAGGTCGTGTTCGCCGCCGCCGTCCCACCGTATCTGCACAAGTGTGCCGACAACCCGGAGGGCGGTATCGACGACGCCACCCTCACCGGATTTCACGACGGCATCCGAGCCGACCGGGTCGCCTTCGTCGACCAATTCGTCACCAACTTCTTCGCGGTCCGTGGTCGCACCGACCTGGTCAGCGAACCGCTGCGGCGCTACAACGCCGCGATCGCCGCAGCCGCCTCGCCGAAAGGCACCCTCGACTGCACGACCGCATTCACCAAGACCGACTTCCGTAGTGACCTTGCAGGGTTCACCATCCCGACCCTGGTGATCCACGGCGACTCCGATGCGATCGTGCCGTTCGAGGTCAGCGGTCGGCGCACCGCCGATGCCGTCGACGGCAGCAAACTCGTCCTCGTCCCGGACGCGCCCCACGGACTGAACGTCACCCACGCCCAGATCTTCAACGCCGAAGTCCTGGCATTCCTCCGCAGCTGACGGTGAGCCAACCCCAACCTGTCGATACTGTGGTGCGGTGAGTTCGGTACGCCCGGTCCCGGAGACCGAACTCATGGGCGGCGAGGAACTCTCCGCCGACGACGCCTGGCACACCGTGCGGCGCTATCACCTCGGCCGCCTCTTCGCGGCGGCGTTCCTGCGCTTCCGCTACGGCGACGGGTTCAGCCATGCCCGCGCCTTCGCGTTGCAGCTCGCGCTGGCCGCAGTGCCGCTGGTCATCGCCGGGGCGGGCCTCGTGGCGGCGCTGGGCGCGGAGTCGTTCGCCGAGGTCGTGGCGCGGACGGTGGTGGCGATCTCACCGGGCAGCAGTGATGAGCTGCTTCGGCAGGTCATCACCGAGGGCGGCGCGAACGACGAGGGCAGCGAGCGGGGCGAGGTCGTGGTCATCCTCGGGTTGGGCACCGCCTTCCTCGCGGCCACCTCGGCGTTCGCGCAGCTGGAGCGCGGCGCCAACCGCATCTACGGCACCGAACGGGATCGCCCCAGTCTGCGCAAGTACGGCCGAGCGATGGTGCTGACGGCGACCGCGGGGGTGGCCATGGCCGTCGGGTTGCTGTGCATCGTGGCGGGGGAGGCGTTCGGGGAGGCCATCGAGCAGGTCTATCGGTGGGGTGATGCGGCCGAGACCGTGTGGGACGTGCTGCGCTGGCCGCTGGGGCTCGGCGCGCTGTTCACCGCGGTGACCGCACTGTTCCGCTACGCCCCCCGACGGCGGCAGCCCGGGCTTTCCTGGCTGGCGGTCGGCGCCGGAGTGACCGTGCTGGGGTGGCTGGTCGTGTCCGCCCTGCTCGGGGTGTACATCTCGGTTGCCGACAACTTCGACGACACCTACGGGCCGCTCACCGTGGTGATGGCGTTGCTGTTGTGGGCCAACCTCACCGGCATCGCCCTGCTCGCCGGGATCGCGTTGGCCGCCCAGCTCGAGGCCGTCCGGGCGGACCGGCTCGACCCGCTGCTGGTCGACACCGACGACGACGGCATCCCCGACGAACTCGACGAGGAAAGCGCCGGTTCGCCCCGTCGTTGATTTCCTCCGTGCGGGGTGGTCAGCTGCGGCGGGCGCGGGCGCGTCGTTTGCCCTCGTGCATTGCCTGGACTCGGGCGACCGGGATGGTATGGCCTTCCGCAATGAGGTCGGGGCTCAGCTGCTGGGGGGTGGGCATCTGCTCGGCCCAGGGATCGTGCTCGGCGATCAGTCGGGGTGCGGTGTGCACGGTGAAGTCGGCCGGTGTGATGCGGTCGAGTTCTTCCCAGGCCACGGGGAACGACACCGGCAGGCCCGGCCGGACCCGCGGACTGTAGGCCGCCACTACTGTCGCCCCGCCGGCTCGGGTCGAATCGAGAAACACCTTGCCGGCGCGGTCCTCCCGAATAAACGCCGTGGTGGCGAGCGCCGGGTCCAGGCGCTCGGCACGCGCGGCGAGCGCACGGGTGGCCGCGGCCGCGTCGTCGGCCGCCGTCGATGCCTCGATCGGAACGAACACGTGCAC
>JBOHHD010000637.1:0-5932 GCA_050700515.1 Pseudonocardiaceae bacterium | reverse complement strand
GCCTGGGCGTCGGTGAGGGCGGCTACCTGGTCGATGACCACCCGCAGCCGGGCACCGTCGTCGGGGGCTTGCTGCCAGGCCGGGCGCAGCGCCGGGTCGAGCCGCTCCGGTGCCCGCTGCGCCACGGCGGCGCACAACTCGGTGATCAGCTCTCGCTGCCGGGCCTGCACGGCGAGCCGGTGCGGATCGCTCATCACGAAGCGCAGTGCCACCGCCTTGAGCAGCGCCACCTCCGCGCCGACCTGACCGGGAATCATCAGGTCGGCGCGGTAGCGCAGCAGGGGGCCGGGGCCGAATTTCGCCGAGGTGGCCGAGACCACGGCCGAGGCGAACCGCCCGACCAGCTCGCTGGTGAGCTCCTTCAAGGCAGCCTGAGCTCGCAATGACCCGTCGTAGTGGCGCAGGGCATCGAGGACCGGGATCTCCAGCAGCCCCACCGCCGCGCCCTCCAGATCAGCGGCAGGCAGCGAGCTGAAGTGGGCACCGGCCAGCTCGGCGAGCACTGTGCGCTCCGCCGCATCGGCCAACGCATCCAACGAGATCCGGCCGGCCAGAATGCCGTCCTCAACGTCGTGCACGGAATATGCGACGTCGTCGGCCCAGTCCATCACCTGTGCTTCGAGGCAGCGGACACCCTCGGGAGCACCGAGACGAAGCCAGTCGAACACCGAGGCATCGTCGGCGAAGAACCCGAACTTCACTACGCCGTCCCGGCGCGGCCACGGGTACTTGACAGCGGCGTCCAGGCAGGCCCGGGTGAGGTTGAGCCCATGGCAACGGCCGGTCTCCGAGTCGATCAACTTGGGCTCCAGCCGGGTGAGGATCCGCAACGTCTGGGCGTTGCTCTCGAACCCCCCGCAGTCCCCAGCCACCTGGTTCAGGGCATGTTCACCGTTGTGGCCGAACGGCGGGTGGCCGATGTCGTGGGCCAGTCCCGCGGTCTCCACGACGTCGAGGTCACACCCCAACTCGGCGGCGATGCTCCGGCCGATCTGGGCGACCTCCAGCGAATGGGTCAGCCGGGTCCGGGGCACATCCCCCTCCCCCGGGCCGACCACCTGGGTCTTGCCCGCCAGCCTGCGTAGCGCTGCGGAGTGCAGGACCCGCGCGCGGTCACGGGCGAAGGAGCTGCGACGTTCGGGACCCGCTCCGGGCAGGGCAGCGCGCTTGGCGGCCTCGGGCAGCATCCGCGCCCGGGCATGGTCGGTATAGCAGCCGGATCCGGTGTCGCGGTGGCCCATGGCGGGGACTCACCCCAGCTCGGTGCCGAACGAATCGGCCGAGGAATGGGTGAGGCTGTAGTACAGCAGCGCGGCGCTCTCCCGGGCGATGTAGCGGGCCTCGGTCTGGCGGGTCTGCACGGCTGGACCGCTGCGCGTCGGCGAAGTCCACGCGTCCAGGCCGCTGTCCTCGGCCATCGTCCTGGCCCGCAGCGAGTGCCACGGATCGCTGACGATCACTGCCGTCTGCCAGTCCTCGGTCCCGGCCCGACGGGCCACCGCACGCAGGCTCTCCAGGGTGTCCGCGCCCTCCCCGATCGGCACCACAGCCTCAGCGGGGATGCCGTAGGACGTCAGGTACTTCTCCCCCGCTTCGGCTTCGGTATAGGCATCACCCACTTGCCGCCCCCCCACCGTGACGATGGTCGGGGCGACCCCGGCGCGCCACAGCCGTGCCGCGTGATCGAGCCGGGCACCCAGGACGGCAGAAGGTTCCCCGTGGTACTGGGCCGCACCCAGCACCACCACGACATCAGCGGTGTCCCGATCATCGACCCGGGCGACCTGCCAGACCCGGAAACAGGTGGCGCCCACGGTCAATCCGACGATCAGCGCCACACCCACGATCAGCCGCGCCAGCAGAGCGGGCAGCCGGGCACCGAGGGTTCGCTCACCCACCGATGCGGCCCTGCGCGCTGACCAACCTGCCGCCGGAGCGGCCCCGCCGAACGGCGAGAACCTCTGCCACGATGGACACCGCCGTTTCAGCAGGCGTGGCCGCCCCCAGATCCAGCCCCACCGGTCCGTGCAACCCAACCAGCTGCTCGTCGGTCAGCCCGGCAGCCTGGAGCCGGGTACGTCGGGCCGCCTGAGTATGCCGGGAGCCCAGCGCGCCACAGAATCCCCGACCCGAAAGCAGCAACTCCACCAGCACTGCATCGAACTCCGGACCGTGGTCGAGCAGCACGAGCACGTCGGTGGCACTGAATTCCTTCGCCGCGGCGACGGCGGACTCCAGCGCGGTCTCGGTGCGCACCGCCCAGCCCAGCAGCTCGCACTGCGCTGCCAGGGCAGCTCCGATCGCTCCCCGGCCCACCACCAGCATTGTGGTCACCGGCACCCAGACGTCGAGCAGCACCGACGTGCCCCGGGCGTCGAGTTGCTCGGTGGCGGTCGCGCCGAGTCGGGCCAGCTCCCGCAACCGAGCCAGCACCACCTCGTCGACCTCGGCCACTCCGAGAGTGCCGACCACCTCAGTGAGTCCGAACCCGGCGGCGACCAACACGGCCGACCCGTCGAGCGTGGAGGCCAGCGCGGTGGGCATGCCCTCGGCGAACGCGGCACCCAGCGCCGCGGCGGCCGACCGGGGCAACGGGTGGCCCAGCAACCGGGCGCCCCCGGAGCAGGCCAGGCCGGCATCGACCGCGTCCAGCTCGGTGACGTGCCCCTTCGCGGTGCCCGGAGTTGACACCGCAGAGCTCAGCAACGGCAGCGCGACAGTGTCCATGGTGCCCTCGAAAAGCACGCCCGCCCGCTCCCCGTCGGCGGTGCCCGCGAGGAGTTGGCCGGTGGCGACGGTGCCGAAACCGTGCCGATCGAGTACCCGCACCACCCCGGCGGCACGGCCCTGCTCGGCCCAGCGGCGCAACGCGTCACCAGCCTGACGACGACGATGTGGTTCCTCAGTGCTGACGGTGTCCATGCCTTGCATGTTTCCAGACCGGCCACTCCTGGGGGACCAGCGGCTGAGCAGTCGCGCTCAGCAGCCGATCAGGCGCGCCCCGAGGTAGGACTCGAGCTGGTCCATCGCGATCCGCTCGTGAGACATCGTGTCGCGTTCCCGCACCGCCACTGCGTGATCGCTCAATGACTCGAAGTCCACCGTCACGCAGAACGGCGTGCCGACCTCGTCCTGCCTGCGGTACCGGCGCCCGATTGCGCCTGCGTCGTCGAAATCGACATTCCAGCTCCGCCGCAGCACGGCGGCGATTTCCCGGGCCTTGGGGGTGAGGTCGGCATTGCGAGAAAGCGACAGTACCGCGACCTTCACCGGTGCCAACCGCCGATCCAGCCGGAGCACCACCCGGCGGCCCACCCCGCCCATGGCGTTGGACGTTTCGTCCTCGGTGTATGCCTCCAGCAGGAAAGCCATCATCGAGCGGGCGACGTCCGCGGCAGGCCCGATCACGTAGGCCCGGTAGCGGGAGTCGCTGGCCTGGTCGTAGGAAGACAGATCCACTCCGGAGTGATTGGAGTGCGCGCGCAGGTCGAAGTCGGTGCGATTGGCGATGCCCTCCACCTCGCCCCACTGCCGGCCGGTGGAGAAGTCGAACCGGTACTCCACGCCGACGGTCCGCTTGGAGTAGTGTGAGAGTTTCTCCTTGGGATGCTCGTAAAGTCGCAGATTGTCCCGGTCAATGCCCAGCTCGACGTACCATTCGACGCGGGCGTCGATCCAGTACTGGTGCCACTGCTCGTCGGCGCCGGGCTCGACGAAGTACTCCAGCTCCATCTGCTCGAACTCACAGGTACGGAAAAGAAAATCTCCCGGAACGATCTCGTTGCGGAAGCTCTTACCGATCTGTCCGATACCGAATGGCGGCTTCTTGCGGGAGGACATCATCACATTCTGGAAATTGACGAAGATTCCCTGCGCGGTCTCCGGGCGCAGATAGTGCCGCCCCTCCATCGACCATTCCGCCCCCACCGGGCCGAGGTGGGTGGTGAGCAGGCCAGGGTCCACGAATGCCTCGACGTGACCGGAGGCGACCCAGACCTGGCGAGGCAGAATGATCGAGGAATCCAAGCCGACGACGTCGTCGCGGCCGGTGACCATCGTGCGCCACCACTGGCGTTTGATGTTCTCCTTCAGCTCCACCCCCAGGGGGCCGTAGTCCCAGCCCGACCCGGTGCCGCCGTAGATCTCCCCGTTCGGGAACACGAAGCCCCGACGCTTGCAGAGGCTGACAACGGTCTCGATGCGATCAGCGGACACGCACAACTCCTGGTCAGGTACGGGAATCGGCGTCACAGTAGCGAGCGGGGGACCTCGGTCCGCGCAGGGACTTCCGGCGCTCATCGGTAACTGTCGCCGGGTCGGGTACCGGTGTCGGTGGTGAGCTCGGTATCGGCGACGAGCAGAGTGGCGTGGTCAGCCACCGCACCGCCCTGGGCGGTGGCCAGCACTTCGAATCCGCCGGGTTGCACAGTCAGTGCCTCGGACAGCAACGGGATCACCTGTTCGCGAACCTCGAAGGGGGACAGCGCCCGCCGGTAGGCGACCACTGATTCGAACCGCGCGACGAGCACCCAGCGGGTGGTGTCGTCCGGGCAACGGCCCAGTTCACCGCCCAGGCAGCCGGACTGGGCGGTCAGCAAGCCCAGCGCTCGACGCGCCCGGGGCACGAAGTTCTCGGCCTCGACCGGGTCGAGAGCGAAGTGGCAGATCAGGAGCACGGGGCGTCCTCGGGTAACAATGGCAGGATAACGGGGTAGCGGGTGCTTACCATGGCGCGATCCCCTATCGACGGAGGACGAAGGCATGCTCAGCGCGGCCAGCGACGTCACCGACACCGAATCGAACCCCATCGTCTCCGGCGGTGGCGATGAGCACTCACCCGGTAGGCCCAGCCCCGGGCCCGCAGTGACCCGGCCACCGGGAACTCTGGTAGCGGCGGGTGAGCTGCTCCGGGCGCTCTCGGCTCCGGTGCGGATCGCCATCGTGCTGCAACTGCGGGAGGGCGAACGCTGCGTGCACGAGTTGGTCGATGCGTTGGGTATCACCCAGCCGTTGATCAGCCAGCACCTGCGGGTACTCAAATCGGCCGGGGTGGTGGACGGCATGCGGCACGGCCGGGAAGTGATCTACCGGTTGGTCGATGAGCACCTGGCGAACATCGTGCTGGACGCCGTGACCCACGTGGAGGAGTGATGAACGCCCAGCGCCCAGCACCGTTGCCCGGCCTGCGTTCCACCCGGCAGCGGACTGCGGTGACCCGCTTGCTCGACGACACCGAGGACTTCCGGTCCGCCCAGGAGATCCACGAACAGCTGCGCCGCAGCGGGGAGGGCATCGGCCTGACCACGGTGTACCGCACGCTGCAGACGCTGGCCGACGCCGGAGAGATCGACGTGCTGCGCACCGACTCCGGCGAGGCCGTCTACCGGCGCTGCTCGGCGCACCATCATCACCACCTGGTGTGCCGGCACTGCGGCCGCACCGTGGAGGTCGAGGGCCCCACCGTGGAGCTGTGGGCCGAAAAGGTCGCCACCGAGCACGCCTTCACCGACATCAGCCACACCGTGGAGATCTTTGGCACCTGCGCCCCCTGCGCTGCCTCCCGCTAGACCAGCTCGATCCGCTGGCCGAGCTCGCCGAGCTCAAGATTCCGATCAATGAGGGTGTGGTTAGGTCCCTCTTGATTTGCTCTACGATCTGCGCTCCGACGACACCGGCGCGTTTGGTGCCGCTGATTGGGGAGTTGGACAATGAGCTGGTTCTTCCATGGCCACAGTGTCGGCGATGCGGTTACCTACGTCGGCGAACATCCGGGTCTGCTCGATTCGGTCAGCCGATCACACGGCCTGCACGTGTCCCGCGGATCGAACGGGCTGGTGGCGGCCCGCACTGATTATCTGTTCAGGCCACCCACGTACGACGTCGTGTTCGACGGCAATCGAGTCAACGCCGTCCCAGTCGGTGAGCTGCACAC
>JBOHHD010000636.1:0-2989 GCA_050700515.1 Pseudonocardiaceae bacterium | reverse complement strand
CGCTGCACAGCACGACGCCCCGGGCGTCGACCTCCGTCGCCTGCCGGAGTACGGCAGTCACCAGTACCTCGCCGACGCCACGGCCACGGACTTCGGGATCCACCGCGAGCATCCGGAACTCCAGCTCGCCGGGGCGCGACACCTCGCTCAGCGGACTACCTGGTGTACACACGGTGACTGTGCCCAGCAGCGTGCCGTCAAGGTCCACCGCCACGAGCAACTCGGCGTCCCTGGCTCGCCGGGACGCGTCCGCCAGCTCCGCGGCGTAGGCACCGGTCGGGTCCACCAGGCCGTCGGCGACATACGCTCGGACGGTCAGCCGACCGATCTGGTCGAGTTCGTCGGGACGGGCCGGGCGCACGGCCGGCTGATCGCTCACTCGGCGTCACATCCGTCTCATGTGTCCCGGGCCGGAGGTACGCTGTGGGTCCACTGCGAACCTGCCACACACGGCAACTTTCCGCGTCGAACTCATTGTTCGCTCGTCAACCCGCCCGTTCGACTTCATCGAGGTACTCCGCGGCGGACTCGACACTGACCGCGAAATCGGCGTCGAACACGCCTTCTTTGCCCAGCGTGCGAAAGACCTCGGCATAGGCGCTCGGCTGGTCGAAACCGCTGCTCGCGATGATGTGGTGCCCCCCCCCCCGGTACTCGTCGAGTGGCATCTTTGCCAGATCGCGAAGAATCCACTAACCATTGTGACCCACAAACGGGACGAAGCCGAGAAGCATGTGCGTTTCCGGGCCCTTCGCTGCTGCCACGCGAACCCTGACCATCGGGCCGCCATTACACGACTGGGCCTACCGCCGGCGCGGTGTCGAGCAATGTGACGGCGCAGAAGTCCCCGCGGTGCACCATGCCGGCCACCTACGGTACGTAGCGCGCGGTGGCCGGCGGCGACCACCCGTGGCACGGCCACGACGATGTGATCAACGCAGGGTAGGATCGCCTGCGACCAAGAGTAGTGGGGGCGCTGAAGTGGGTGAACATTTCTTCCTGAGCTACTCGGCCGTGGACGGCGCGGAGTTCGCGCTGAGCCTGGTGGACAAGCTGGCCGCCGGCCCTCCGCCGTATCCGGTGTGGCTGGATCGCCGCCAGCTGCATCCCGGGCTGGACTGGGACGAGCAGATCGTCGAGGCGCTGCGGACCTGCCGTTCCGGCTCGACTCACGGGAGTTGATCGACTTCAGCGATCTCGACGCCGGACTGGCCCGGCTGCGCGACCATCTGGCGTGGACCAACACTCCCGCCGGAGTGCTGCAGGAACTTCGCACCCGTCTGAGCGATGCCCAGCGGGAACTACCCCGCGCCGTTCCCGAGCGTCGGCCCGTGATCGAACGGGACATCGAGGAACTGACCCGGCAGATCGACGCGCAGCGGCGCCTCATCGCCAATCCCCTGAACACCGAGCAGCAGACGACCCGGCGTATCGCGGCGGGTCTGGAGCGGGAACGCCGGCCCGAGCGGCCGGTGACCGCCGCGCCTCGGGCGCGGTTCGTCAATCCGCCGCCGATGACCGCGCCGACCTACTTCCAGGGCCGGGAGGCAGAGACCAAGCTGGTCGCCGACTACCTGCGTACCCCTGGGCTGCGGATGACCACGGTGGTGGGCCGGGGCGGGGTGGGCAAGACGGCCCTGGTGTGCCGGCTGCTCAAGGCACTCGAAACCGGCCGGCTGCCCGACGATCTCGGCGAGCTCGACGTGGACGGGATCGTCTACCTCAGCCCGGTGGGCGCGCATCCGGTGAACTTCCCGAATCTGTACGCCGGCCTGTGCCGGTTGCTCCCCGACGAGGTCGCCGAACGGCTGCGCCAGCGCGCCCGGGACCCGCGCCATACTCCGGCGGAGCTGATGCTGGCGCTGCTGGAGGAGTTTCCGCAGGGGCGGTCGGTGGTGCTGCTGGACAAGCCCAGGACTACGACACCGCCGCCGACGTGCTCCACGACATCGATTTCGACCACCTCATGCTGTGGGGCCACAACCGGCTCGCCCTCACCCTGCACCAGCGTCTGCACGGACATCTCACCGACCTCGGACAGATCACCACCACCATCGACCACTACCAGCAGGCCCTGACCATCGCCCGCGACACCGGCAACCGACGAGGCGAATCCCACCGACTGTCCGGGTTGGGGGAATGTTTCGCGGACCAGGGAGCGTGGCGAGCTTCCGTCGAGCAGTGTCGGGAGGCCATTGAAGTCGCTGATGGGATCGGCTATGTCCAGGTGCAATGCGAGGCCAGGCTTTCCCTTGCCCAATCTCACCTACTGGCAGGCGACCCTGATGCACGCCGGACGGCCGCCGAGGACGCCGTCGCGCACGACTACCCGAGGCAAAGAGCGCAGGCACACCTGCTCATCGGTATCGCCCAGCTCCGGCAGGGCGCGCATTCGGATGATCACCCGGTGGGAGGACCACCAGCGGTTCACCCACGACCCCGCCGTCAGTTTCGATAACAACCCCGCTGAGCGGACCATCAGGATGCCGAAACTGAGGGTCAAGGTCTCCGGCTGCATGCGGACCCTGAGCGGCGCCGAAGAATTCGCCGCGACCCGCTCCTACACCGTCACCGCTGTGCGACAGGGTCAGAACATGCTCGACGTCCTCATCCACGCCGCTGACAGCGCCCCCTGGATCCCCGCCACCTGACCCGTCACTCCCCACCGCGGTCACACGGCGCATCACCATGCCCAAACCCGACACCTATCCTGTTACATTCGCTCAAACCTGGTACGGCCTGCGACTGCGCTGAATACTCTCGGCCAGGGATCGGGGAGGGGCAGATGACGGGGTTTGAGGTCGATCCTAGAGCGCTGCGCGTTGCGGCAGATGCCGCGAAGCGGGCTGCGGGTGTCGTGCGTAAGTTGGAGCTGGGCCGGGTGGCAGAGCTCGCCACCGCGCTGACCGACACAGAGTCCGCTAGGACCGCTGGCGAGCTCGGTCCGCACTGGGAGGGCACCACCGACAAATGGGCCAAGGGCGTGGAC
>JBOHHD010000635.1:0-4779 GCA_050700515.1 Pseudonocardiaceae bacterium | reverse complement strand
CCGCTTATCTTCCCACCCAACTGGACGACGAGGAGGTCGCCGCTCTCGTCGCCACGGCCCTCGACGAGGTGACGGCGCGGCTCGGCGAACGCCCCGGTCTCCGGCAGATGGGTCAGGTGATGAAGGTGGTGACCCCCCGAGTGGCCGGCCGGGCCGACGGCTCGCGGGTAGCCGCTGCGGTCCGGGCAGCGCTGGGAAGCTGACTCCCGGCGTGCCACCGCAGGCGCGGCATTACCCCTCCGGTTGCGGCTGTGTCGGCGGCTCAGTCGGCGGTTCGTCGGGGACTTCGGTCTCGGGCGGCTCAGCGGGCTCGGCGGACTCGGGTGGTTCAGACGGTGGGGACGCCGGGCGGAGTCGGGTCGGCCTCGGTGTCGGGCGCGGCGCGTCGCCGGTGCTGATGACGAGGGTCACCATGTCACCGGGCAGGGCGCGGGCGGGCGACTGGGATATGACCGTGCCGGATGGCTGGCGCGAGTCCGACCTCGTGTTGTTCACCTTGAAGCCCGCTCGCTCCAGGGTGAGCTTGGCCTGGTTCTCTCCCTGGCCGACGACCTCCGGCACCCGGACCCCCCCGCCTTCGACGTAGCGGTCCTCAGTGGGCGGCATCGGCAGCTCGGGCAGGCCCTGGTGGAGCGGGACCATGGCCTGGAACCAGGTCCGGGCGGGTACTTTGCCGCCGAAAATGTTGCCGTTGCCGCACAACCGGGGTGGGTCGGTGTCGCAGATCGGGCTTGGCCTGTTGCCGTCGGGCCAGACCAGCACTGCAGCGGAGTACTGCGGTGTTGCGCCGATGAAGCCGGCCGAGCGGTTGTTCTGGGTGGTGCCCGTCTTGCCCACCATCGGGCGGGTCCACTCGGCGCTGGCCGCCGCCTGGTGGGCGGTGCCGTCGGGCTCGTGGTCCTTGCTCAACCCCACCGCCAGGGTGTTCGCCAGGCCCTCCGGGACGGCCTGTTCGCAGGGGGCCTCAGGCACCTGAACCGGGTCGCCGTTGCGGTCGAGCATCGCGTCGATCGGCGTCGGTGGACACCACGTGCCCCCGCTCATCAGAGTGGCCCCGACGTTGGCGAGGTCCAGCGGGCTGGTCGGCTCGGGGCCCAGGGTGTAGGAGCCACGACGATCTTGCTTGATCGCGTCACGCAGCGGGCGACCGCGACTGTCGCGGCTGGACAGGCTCTCCCGCATACCCAGGCGCCAGGCCATCTCCACCACCGGATCGATCGATCCGATTCGATCCTCCAGCGCGACGAAGGTGGTGTTCGGGGAGATCGCCAGCGCGGTCTGCAGAGTGATGGAACCCTGCCGGTAGTTGCCCGCGTTGCCCACCGTGTAGGGCCTACCCTCGTTCCGGAACACCTGCGAGGTGTACGAACCCGGCACCGAGAGCTGCGAGTTGATCCCCAGACCCTTTTCCAGAGCGGCGCCTGCGGTGAAGATCTTGTAGATCGATCCGGCGCCGAAGCCCTGCACTGAGGAGGGCAACGCGTAGGAGGTCTGGCCGGCCTCGGCGTTCAACCCGTAGTCGCGGTTGGCCACCAGCGCTCGGACCCGGTGACGGTCCCGGCCCGGCTCCACGATCGCCATCGCGTTGGCGATCCCCTTGGTCTGCGTGGGGACCTGGGCGCTGGCGGCCCGCTTGGCCAGGTCACTGGCCCGCCGGTCGAGGTTGGTGCGGATCAGGTACCCGCCGCGGCGCAGCCTCTCCTCGGAGAAACCCGCATCCGCGAGGTAATCCAGCACGTACTGGCAGTAGAAACCGTCTGCGGGGCCGGCGCTGACGCAGCCGTTGGCCAGTCCGGTGAGCGATTCTCCGATGCCCAGGGGCTCGGCTTTGGCGGCCGCACCCTGTTGGCGGGTGATCGAGCCGATGTCCATCATCGAGTCGATCACCAGGTTGCGTCGCACCAGGGCCTGCTCGGGGTTGTTGACCGGGTCGTAGGTGCTGGTCGACTTGACCATGCCGGCCAGCAGGGCCGCCTGGGCGATCGTGAGCTGATCGGGGGTGGTGTTGAAGTAGGTCCGGGCTGCTGAGGCGACCCCGTAGGCGTTGTGGCCGAAGAAGACCATGTTCAGATAACGGGCGAGGATCTCCTCCTTGGGGATCTTCTTCTCCAGTTGCAGCGCCACGCGGATCTCCCGCAACTTGCGGGCCGGGGTGCTCTCCACCGCGGCGGCTCGTTCCGCGTCATTGCGCGCCACCACATAGAGCAGGTAATTCTTGACGTACTGCATGGTCAGCGTCGAGCCACCCTGACCCTCCAGGGCACTGCCGGCCGACAGATTCGTCATCAAGGCTCTGGTCGTGCCACGCCAGTCCACCCCATTGTGCTCGAAGAACCGCCGGTCCTCGATGGCGATGATGGCCGCCTTCATCGAGTCGGCGATCTCCTCGGGCGGGGTGTTGAACCGGTTCTGGTCGAACAGGAAGGCGATCGGTACGCCGTCCTTGTCGGTGATGGTGCTGACCAGCGGCACTTCACCGGCGACGAGATCGGCGGACACACTGTTGACGGTGTCACTGGCCCGGTTCGATGCCATCCCGGCGCCGCCCGCCACGGGGAACAGGATGCCCGCCATCAGCAAGCCTGCGATCAGGCACAAACCAGTCATCCGGATCAGCGCGTTGCCGGTACCCACTCACGCGAGCCTACGACACGTAGTCGCCTTCGGTGATGACAGATCGATGTCGACGCGCACGCGTATCGGCTGGCACGTATCAGCGGCTGTTCTCGCGACTCTCCGTCAGGTAACTGACAGTACAGCTGGGAAGGCAGACCCAGGGTAACGCTGAGCACCTCACCGCTCGATGGACCGGGTGAGGGGCGGCGACGCCCGAGGTCACAACCGGGTTGGGGAACTAAGGTGAGAACAGCACACAGCGACATCGGGCAGCCGACCGCTGACCATCAGGATGATTCGATCACCAGGCGCGGGCTGGCCATGCTCCGCGCGGTCGCCGAGGGGCGTGCCGAGCTGGTGTGCAGCTGCGAGCCTGACCTCCTCATCGACGGTCTGGGCTGCTGCGATCAGTTCACCGCACACCGGTTGGCCGGAGCCGGCCTGATCCGCCCGGTGGTCCGGGGTGCCGTTGGCCAGCGGGTGCGCGCCGAACTGACCGTAGCCGGATGGTCAGTGCTCACTCGGCGGTTGGTCACCGGCGCGGGTCATCGTCGGGCGTCCTGAACTCGTACCGCAGGCGCTGGAGCACCCATCCCTGCAGCAGTCGCAGCGCCGAGGTGCCGTGCTGCTCGGCCAGCCACTGCACCTGCTCCTCCGCGCCGGGCGGTAACCGCAATTGGTAGACCTTCGCGCTGCCGAACCGCCGTCCCGGGTCGGTGACCTCCGGGTCCCGCGCTGGGGAGATCGCATCCAGATATGACTCCAACTCCGAGTCCAGGGTGAGGTCGGCACCCTGTGGCGCTACAGGTGGCGTGCGGTGACGCCCGGACGCGGCCTTGGCGGTTCGACGTCGCATACCCCACGTTAACCCGTCCGAGCGACCACATCGGGCACGCTGCGGCGGGGCGTGGCCCGGGGGCGCCGACCGGCGTCATGCTGGATCTCGTGGATCTCGGCGGGGCATTGCGGGCGGTGGTGCGCGGTGAGGTGGGGACCGATGCAGCCACCCGGGCGCTGTACGCCACCGACGCGTCGAATTACCGGGTAACGCCGCAGGCGGTGGTGCTGCCCCACTGCGCCGAGGATGTGTCAGCCGTCATGGCCGTCTGTCGCCAGCAGGATGTCCCGCTCACCGTCCGGGGCGGCGGCACATCGGTGGCGGGCAACGCCATCGGCCCCGGCGTGGTCCTCGACTTCTCCCGCCACCTCGACGCGGTGCTCGAGTTGGACCCTACGGCCCGCCTGGCCCGAGTACAGCCGGGAGTGGTGCTCGAGACCTTGCAGCAGGCAGCGGCTTCGCACGGCCTGCGCTTCGGACCGGACCCGTCCACCGGTAACCGCGCCACGCTCGGCGGGATGCTCGGCAACAACGCCTGCGGGGCTCATTCGGTGGCGTGGGGCACCACCGCGCAGTCCGTCGAGGAACTCGTGGTCGTGCTACCCGACGGTGCCCGGCTGGTCGCTGGGTCCGGGTCGCTGCCCGCTGTGGTGGCCGAACTGGAGCGGGTACATCGGGAGTTGATCCGTACCGCGCTGCCGGACTGGCCGCGCCGCGTCTCCGGCTACGGGCTGACCCACCTACTGCCTGAGCACGGATCCCACCTCGCGCGTGCCCTGGTCGGCAGCGAGGGCACCTGCGCGGTGGTGCTGGAGGCGACCGTACGGCTGATCGAACCACCGCGAGCGGTGGGGCTGCTGGTGCTGGGCTTTCCCGATGCCCCTGCGGCGGCCGATGCCGTCGAGGAGTTACTGGCGCACCGCCCGCTGACCATGGAGGGAATCGACGTCGAGTTGATCGCGGCCCTGCAGGCCCGCGGACGTCCGGTGGTGCCACTGCCCGACGGCGGGGCCTGGCTGCTCGTCGAGTTCGGCGCTGATCTCCCGGGTGATGCTGTCGCGGCCGCCCGGGCGGCGGCTGCCGACGTCGATCGTCCGCATCTGGTGGTGGCCGATCCGGCGCACCGGCGCGCCCTGTGGCGGATCCGCGAGGCCGGTGCCGGGCTGGCGAGCCGGCTGGCCGATGGCTCGCCGGCCTGGCCCGGCTGGGAGGACGCCGTGGTGCCTCCCCCCCAGCTCGGTGCCTACTTGCGGGACTTCGCCGAACTGCTCGCCCAGCACGGCAGGCGGGGCTGCGTCTACGGGCATTTCGGCGAGGGCTGCGTC
>JBOHHD010000634.1:0-1986 GCA_050700515.1 Pseudonocardiaceae bacterium | reverse complement strand
CCTCGACCAGGGTGGGGTCGAGGTCAATACTGACGACGTTGTCACCGCCGAGCCGATGAGCCAGCAAGGCGCAATTGTATCCCGTACCCGTTCCAATTTCCAGAACTCGATGACCTTCGCGAACATCCAGCGCCTCCAGCATATCGATCATCAGGCTGGGCATTGTGGACGAACTGGTAGGCAACGCAGCAACGCCGCCCTCGCGGGCCAGTCGACGCTGCACAACGAGTGTCGAATCCGAGTAGACGCGGTTCAACCAGGTATCGACATCGGAGTTATCCATCGCTGAACCGGCCTCCGTCGTGATGACGTCGGCTCCTCGACAAGTAGGTCCGCTATCGCCGCTGTGATCGACAACCCGGTCTCCGCCTCCAACCATCCGAATGACCATTTGCGTTACATTCAACGAAGTACCAGCAGTCATCGGTAACCGCGAAATCGAAGGCACCATGGCCTCTGGCGAGTCCGCCGCTTAATCATTGTAACGGCAGTTCGACCGCTGGTGGCACGCGGACCCACCCAGGTTGAGGGTGTACCGCGCCGTGCCCGGCCATATGTGCCGTTGCAGTACCAAGCGCAGCCATTTCCGGGTGACGAGCTGGTCAGTTCAGGATGCGGACCACAGTGTCGGGTTCATCGAGCCAGATCCACTGCCGCCCGTCGCGGATCTGGAAACCGAATCGATCGAGCCCTGGTTCGCCTTGTTCGTACCACCAGTCGTAGGCGGCCTCCACTTCGTCCCACAGCTTGCGCGGGCCGAGCTGGCGCACGGTGAACGGAGCTGGGTCGTTGAGATTGGCGTCCAGCTGCGCCCACGAGCGGGTCGCGGCGTGGTCCAGCTCCAGATTGTGGTGCAGCTTGCCGTGCTGATTCCACTTGACGATCAAGCAGCAGGAGGCCAGGCGCACACCAATGGCGAAGTCGCCCTTGTCCGGGTTGAGCATCCGGTCCAGGTCGCGGCCGCGGCATTCGGTGGTGCTGGTCTGGGCGTGTTCGATGTCGCTATCCTCAGGCCGCCAACCGTAGAGTGCGCGGCGCTGGCTGCGGATGCGCATAAAGGCGAGATCACCGGAGAACCGGCCAGTGGCGGTGCCGTCCTTACCGTCCTGGTCCGGGTGCAGGGTGAGCATGACCCCGTTGGACCAGTCGGTTCCCCACGGGGTCACCACCCGGCCACCGGGGCGGAGCTGGTCGAGCCAGGCACGGGGCACCAGCTCGCGGATCGACGCGGTGCAGATCACTCGGTCGTACAGGGCACCGGCCGGGTACCCGGCCAGCCCGTCTCCGGTGACCACCAGCGCGGGGTATCCGGCCTTGGCCAGCGCACGCCGGGCCTGCTCGGCCACGTCCGGATCCACTTCGATGGTGTCCACCCGGCCGTGGGCACCGACCCGGTGGGCCAACAGCGCAGCATTCCAGCCGGTCCCGGTACCAATCTCCAGCACCGACTGTCCCGGCCGCACGTCGAGGGCCTCCAGCATCTCCGCCACGATGCTCGGCGCGCTACACGAACTGGACGGAAAACGCCCTCGCTGGCCTGGCTGCACCTTACCCAGATTGACCTGGGTAATAACAGATGAGTTCGCCGAAACCGCAGCCTGCCAACCCTCCGGATCAGCGTGCTTGGACAACGCCACAAAACCGTGACCGCTATCGTCGTCGACCCAGATCGTGTCCGGGATGAACGGGGCGCGCGGCACGTCAGCCAACAGAACTTCCCACGACGACGGGGAATCGATGGTGGTCACTTGTCGTCCTCGCTGTGCTTACCGCTGTCGTCGATCAATTCAGTGATCATGTTGCTCTGGAGTATCCCGGGGTGGGGAGGGGGTGCTGGGGTGAGTCCAGCCAGGCATGCCGGCTACCGTCGGGGGTGCTGGTGAGCCCGAAACGACGGTAGTCGGGAGCGCCGACGCTGTCCCACCAGTCGTAGGCGGCCTTGGCCTCGTCCCACAGGTAGCGGGGGCCGTGCTGGCGGATGGGGAA
>JBOHHD010000633.1:0-2716 GCA_050700515.1 Pseudonocardiaceae bacterium | reverse complement strand
GCATGACGTCCAGTGCGGTCGAGGCGTACCTGTCGGCTGGTCGGGTCGCGCAAACGCTGGGCCGGACCGCTACCGCCGTGAGCACGTGGACCAAGGCTCACGAGCTGTCTCAGGGTGGATCCGTCCTGGTACGGGTCCGGGGCCGGGTGGCCGCCGCGTTGGCTGCACGGGTGCAGCAGCGGCACGACAGCGTGCTCGAACACAGCCGGGCCGGGCTCGACGATCTGGCGCGGCACCGGGTGGCGCTGGCCTCGACCGAGTTGCGTGCGCTTGCCTCCGGGCACGGCGCGGAGCTCGGCGGTCTCGGTCTTGCTTCGCTGGCGGCCAGCCGCTCTGCCGTGCGGGTGCTGGAGTGGATGGAGCGGACCCGGGCTGCCGCCCTCGCGGTCGTCGATCCTCCTTCGATCGAGGGCATCGAGGAGGAGCTGGGCGCACTGCGCGCGGTGCACACCGAGATCCAGGGGGCTCGGCGAACCGGTGTCGAACCCCGCCGGCTGCTGGCCCGTCAGGCAGCCATCGAGAACCGTATCCGCCAAGCCACCTGGAAACATCGCTCGCCGGTAGCGGCGAGCGGGACGGCGCTGTCGACGGCGGTCGTGCGACGCCTGCTAGAGGGACGGATCCTCGTCGAGTACGACGTCGTGGACGGCGCGGTGTTGGCCGCCGTGTTGGAGCCGCGACGCACCCGCGTCGTTCGGCTCGGTCCTTTCGGTCAGATCCGCATGGAGATCAATGCGCTGCTGTTCGCGCTGCGCAGACTGGCCCGAGGCAGGTCTGCGCTGTCGGCGACCAGTGCCCGCGCCAGCGCCGAGGTGTCCCTCGCCAAGCTGGTCGCAGCCCTGATCACCCCTCTCCGGCTGCCCGAACACCGGGGACTGGTGGTCGTGCCGGTAGGAGAGCTTCAGCGGGTGCCCTGGTCCGCGCTGCACACCGCGCCGGTGAGCGTCGCGCCGTCGGCGGCGCTGTGGGCGCGTACCCGGCAACGGAGCTGCCCGCCGGACGCGCCGGTGGTACTGGTGGCCGGACCGGAGCTGCCCGGCGCGGTCGCGGAGATCCAGGCCCTCCAGACGGTGCACGAACGGTCGACCGTGCTGATTGCGCCGGCCAGCCGCATCGACCCGGTGACCCGTGCGCTGGACGGGGCGAGCCTGGTCCACCTGGCCTGCCACGGCTACATCCGGACGGACAACCCGACCTTCTCCTCCATGTTGCTCAGTGACGGTCACCTCACCGTGGCGGAGCTCGATCAGCGCGGGATCGCACCGCATCGCATCGTGCTGGCGGCCTGCGAATCGGGCAGCGATGTCCTGTTCGAGGGCAACGAGACACTCGGCTTCATCAGCACCCTGATCGCCCGTGGCACCGCGGGCCTGATCGCCAGTTCCGTGGTGGTGCCGGACTGGAACGTCGTGGGGCTCATGTGCGCGCTGCATGCCCGCGTGCGCAGCGGGGACACGCTCGCCGAGGCGCTGTACCACGCACGGACTACTGTCGACCCTCAAGCAGGGGCATCCTTCGTGAGCTGGTGTGCCTTCAACGCCTTCGGAGCGGCGTGAGCTCCGGGCAGCGCCCAGGAGGAACCCAAGAGGGAGGGATTGACGTATCACCCTGTCCGGTTCCGGCCTCTTCCTGGTATGCCCTGATCCCTCGACCTCTGATCCCCCAGTCCCTGATCCTCGAAGCAGCGGAGCGGTGATATGCAGGCAGACGTTTCAGTGACAGGGCTGTTCCGTCGGGCCGAGGACGGTGATCAGGGGGCCTGGAATGCGTTGGTCGACCGCTACACCAAGCTCCTGTGGTCGGTCGCCAGGGCGCATCGACTGAGCGACGCCGATGCCGCCGATGTCGTGCAGACGAGCTGGTTGCGTCTGGTCGAGCATTTCGGTCGAATCGATGATCCCGAGTGCCTGCCGGGCTGGTTGGCGACCACGGTCCGCCGGGAGTGCCTGCGAACGCTGCGTCGCTCCGGACGTGAGCTGGTCGCCGACGTGGAGGATGCCGTGCTGGAGATGGTGGACGAACGCCCACCGCCAGTCGATGCACGGCTGCTCACCGAAGAGCGGGACGTCGCGTTGTGGCGATGCTTCGAGCGTCTGTCCATGCGGTGTCAGGTGCTGTTGCGGGTCCTGATGGCCACCCCGCCCCCGGACTACGCCACCGTGTCGGCTGCGCTGGGAATGAAGATTGGCAGCATCGGTCCCACCCGGGGGCGTTGCCTGGACCAGCTTCGTAAGCTGATCGCCGGCGCCGGGCTTGCGGCGGCGAGTGAGGCCGGGGGTATACGGTGAGCCAGGCACCGGGGGCGGACCAGGAGTTGTTCGCGCGGCTGACGCGCATTGCCGATGAGATCGATCCAGTGCCTGAGCTGGCCTATGAGCTCGGGAAGGCGGCGTTCGAGCTCCGCTGCCTCGACTCCGCACTGGCCGAGCTCGTCCACGACTCGGCGGTCGAGGCGGAGTCGATGGCGGGGGTGCGTGGCGAGTTGCACGCTCGGCTGCTCTCCTTCGAGGCCGCCGATCTCTGTATCGACCTGGAGGTGGTTCTGCAGGCGGGACGCAGGTCGCTGCTGGGACAGGTGGCGGGGATCGTGGCGCAGGTGCGAGTGGAGAGTGCTGACGCCGTGATCCCGGTCGAGGTCGATCCGTACGGTCGTTTCCAGGTGGAGGATCTGCCCGCCGGACGCATGCGACTGCAGCTGGACGCCGACGGCGCAACC
>JBOHHD010000632.1:0-2414 GCA_050700515.1 Pseudonocardiaceae bacterium | reverse complement strand
CTCCCTGGTTCCGCCGTGACCCGGTCCGGTCGTCCCGCCCGGGGGGGCGCAGGGTGGGACGACCGGAGCATTCGTGACGATCAGTCCCAGCTCGCCGGTGAGCTGGGTGCGCTCCGGGTTATCCGCTTCGGGTTATCCGCACCGCCACGCAGGTACAGCCACCCCACCGGAACCGCATGCGCAGACGCACCGATCGCCTTCTTCGCGCTCATCGCATTATTTCTGTAGTTGAGGTCCCAATCGGCCGCGATCGGGCAACAGCGGTTCAGGAAAGATCTCCCCACTTCCCGGCAGCCGATCCGGGTCCACAGCAGTGCTCCGCAGCGCGCTCAATTCCTGGTATCGGACTCGTCCATCGGGTGAGATCACGATTCGGCGCACCCCACCGGGGTGATCCGGGTCGAGCAGCTCGGTCAACCCTGTATCAGCCAGCCGGTGCAAGGCTGTGGGCAAAAAGCACGGCACCTTTCGGCCTTGATCGAGATAATGTGATCCCAGCATCGCCACACCGCCCCGGCGCACCCGTCGCAACGCCAGCCAATCCAGCAGCTCAGGACCAGTCAGTGCCTTATCCATGACGATCACGGTGACGGCCTCCCCTTCTGGGCCACCGGAGGCGAATGCCACGTCGGGTAGGCTTTCCCGGTAATGCTCTGGGGCGATATCCCTGAGCTTGCTGGGCGCACTCCGGGCAGCGCCGAGCAGCCACGGTCAGTAGACTGGCCGTAGGCACAAGGGCTCCGCACAAAGCGGGGTAGCGCCCCGAGTGCCGGTGCAAGGCGGCCGTCTCGACAGCGACCAAGTGCAATTCCTCGGTGCAGGTGTCCACCACTGACATGACCAGCGCTGCGTCGGTCACCGGACGCCTCCGGCATCCAATCCGATGGTATCCGCCAAAGGTGCCCGCCCACTCCACCGAAACCTTTCAGCTGCGCAATCGCGCAACCACCGATACCCGGAGACCAGCACCACCGCACTCAACACGGCCCCGCAGACCCCAATCAACACCGAAACCACACTCACCAGATCCGCCACCGTCACGCCGGCCACAGCCGGTCGCGAAGGAAGGGGGACAACGCAAAAAATTCTCGCGCATCAGTGATACCCACCCTCGCCTCATCCTGATGAACCATGCCCATCCCCTCCGCTTTTTGCTGTACGCGCATTAAAACAAGACCGGCATAATCGTGCCTCACGCGACAGTCCTACCGCCATACCGGGGCAGTATCATTTTATTGGTGTTCGCAACCCGTGGCGGTACTATATGAGATTTGGGTCGAGCTATTCCGATCTGTCGTGAACTGGGTCTCGGACGCATCCGCCATGAGTTCCATGACACAATTCCCTTCCCGAGGGTCGATCCCGTGGTTGTCGTCGCCAATACGACTTGACGGGCAAACTGTAGCGGGTCACCGTTCAAGGAACTACTACCGCCGTGGCACTTTAATGCGCTGGCACTTCGGGTGCGTAGCACTCAAACTCTAACCTGGCTACTACAGCGGTAACACTTTCACCGCCTCGACATTGCACCTCGGGGCGTACAATTACAGCCATGACTACACCCGAGCCCGCAACCCTCCTGCGGGGAATTGGCACGAGTATTGCCGCTCACCGACGCGCGGTGAACATCACTCAAGTTGATCTAGCCGCACGTATCGGCAAGTCGGTGCAGTGGATTTCTGCTGTAGAGCAAGGTCGACGACATGCCAACCGACTAACTGACTTACTGCGAATCGCCACTGTTCTTCGATGCAACCTTGAAGACCTCATCGGGCGACCTATCGACTCTCTGATTCCAGGCGTGCATCCACACAAAGATCACGTCGCCGATATTCGGACCGTTCTCTTGCGTTCGCCTGTACCGATATCATCTTCAACTGAACCTTCGTCAATCTCTGCTGATATAATTACCCGAGTCGCAGAAGCGTGGACCATATGGCACACATCTTCGACTGCTCATACTATTCTTGGCGGATTCTTGCCCGCATTACTTACCGATGCAATGGCCGTATATCACTCAGCACAAGACCGACGAGCGGCTGCCCGAGCACTCTCGGGAGCATATCAGATTACTCGACAATGGCTACACCATATTCCTAATGGTGAATTGGCATGGATTGCAGCCGATCGAGCAATAAACATTGCCCGGGAGGCTGATGATCCCCACTTGATTGCCCTAGGCGCCTGGGCACTATCAGGGTCATATCGGCGAGCTGGCCACCAGGACGAAGCAACGCGCATATGTCTTGCAGCGGCAGACGAACTCAAACCACTCCTTGGTGAACTCAGTTCTCAGCCGAATCTCTTCGCAGCCTACGGCATGCTGCACCTCGCGGCGTCAATCAGTGCTGCACAATCAGACGAGGATGGTCGCGCATGGGCACTTCATCAGGTGGCAAATGACACCGCTCGTG
>JBOHHD010000631.1:0-26169 GCA_050700515.1 Pseudonocardiaceae bacterium | reverse complement strand
CGATCGGCGTGCACAGGTCGGCGCCCACATCAAAGAGATCATTTTGTACCTGACGCAGTACGGTGACCAGCCGCTGGGCCAGTGATCCCATCGCCAGCGCAACCCCGAGCGCACAGTTGGCCTCGTCCACGTCGGCGTAGGCGACCAGCCGTGGGTCGGTCTTGGACACGCGGGAGAAATCCCCGAGACCACTGGTCCCCTCATCACCGGTACGGGTATAGATCCTCGTGAGGTGCACGGCCATAGCCATGACGGTATCGCTTCCGGTGCCGGGGAGCCTGTGCCTGGACCAGCTTGGACGGGTCGACTCGCTCGGTGGGCGACCCGGCGTCGGCTGGGCCGCCCCGTTGCGAGTGGATTGAGCACCCCCGGCATCATGGGCGCTCGTGAGCGAGCACTTCAGAGTCCGTGGCGGCGTCCGGCTGAACGGCGAGGTGCGGGTCGTCGGGGCGAAGAACAGCGTGCTGAAGCTGATGGCGGCGGCGCTGCTGGCCGAGGGCACCACCACGCTCACGAATTGTCCGGAGATTCTCGACGTCCCGCTCATGGCCGACGTGTTGCGGGGGCTGGGCTGTGATGTCGACGTCTCAGGGGACACCACGCGGATCACCACGCCGGCTGAGCCCAAGCACGAAGCCGATTACGGTTCGGTCAGCAAGCTGCGCGCGTCGGTGTGCGTGCTCGGTCCGCTGGTCGGTCGCTGTCGCCGGGCCAGGGTGGCCTTGCCGGGGGGTGATGCCATCGGCTCTCGCCCCCTGGACATGCACCAGAACGGACTGCGCAAGCTGGGGGCGCGCAGCGAGATCGAGCATGGTTGCGTGGTGGCCGAGGCCGAGGAATTGCGCGGGGCGCAGATCTGGCTGGACTTCCCCAGCGTCGGAGCGACCGAGAACATCCTGATGGCCGCGGTGCTCGCGCAGGGCACCACGGTCATCGACAACGCGGCCCGTGAACCGGAGATCGTCGATCTGTGTTTGATGCTGCGTCAGATGGGGGCCCGCATCGAGGGAGCAGGCAGCTCCACGCTCACCGTCGAGGGGGTGGACCAGCTGGCACCCACCGAGCACCGCGTGATCGGGGATCGGATCGTCGGCGCGACCTGGGCCTTCGCCGCCGCGATGACCCGGGGCGATGTCACCGTACGCGGGGTCAACCCGCATCATCTGGATCTGGTGCTGGAGAAGCTGCGGCTGGCCGGTGCCGAAGCTGACGGCGACGGCGACGGCTTTCGGGTGGTGATGCCCGACAGGCCTACCTCGGTGGACTTCGTGACGCTGCCCTACCCGGGCTTCGCCACCGACCTGCAGCCGATGGCGATCGCGCTCTCGGCCGTCTCCGAGGGCACCTCGATGATCACCGAGAACGTCTTCGAGGCGCGGTTCCGGTTCGTCGAGGAGATGATGCGCCTGGGCGCGGACGCGCGGACCGACGGCCACCACGCGGTGGTCCGCGGCGTCGAGCGGCTCTCCGGGGCGCCCGTCTGGGCTTCCGACATCCGGGCGGGTGCCGGGCTGGTGCTGGCCGGACTGTGCGCGGAGGAGATCACCGAGGTGTGGGACGTCTTCCACATCGATCGCGGCTATCCGCGCTTCGTGGAGAACCTCACCGCGCTGGGCGCCGACGTGCAACGCGTCAGCGCGCCCCCGGAACGCTGAGCCCTGCTCGCTCAGTCCGGTCGGGACAGCACCAGCTTGGCTATCGGCTCATCCTCGTCGAAAACCAGCACTCGGCGGCTGAGATTGTCCGCAGTCGGTCCCACCGTGGCGCGGATGCCGTCGGCAGCCAGGATGCGGAGTACCTCGGCAGCCTCCGCGCTGGGCACCACGGCCACCTGGCGGAGCAGGCCGAAGTCCCCGCTGTCGTGAGCACCGACCTCGGTCGGTGGCGCCACGTGCTGGCGGGAAGTGCCGTAGGTCCAGCGCAGCAGCCCGGCCAGCAATCCCACGACCAGCAGCGCGACCAGCGGTCCGAGGAGGAAGTAGTGGCCGATCAAGGGCAGTTCCACCAGCCCATGGTGCCCGATCTGCCAGGCAGGAGGACCAGGGAGTTGGTGGCGAGTTGGTGCTCAGTCCGGTTCGATCCACCGGCCTTCCCCCCGTGGCGGTGAGCTTCCACCGGTCAGGGGCGGAGCCGGAAAGGCGGGTAGGCGTCTGTGACCAGCAGGAAGGCGTATCCGGTGACGCGGTTGTTCCACCGCATGACGCTGACGACGAAAACGAACAGCGAGCGTGGATAGCGGCCGGTGAAGAGGATCGCGAACCAGGAAATCACGATAACGATGAATGCCGCAATGTTAAGGAAGATCAATACAATGTAGTGTGGGATCGCTAGTAACCACTTCACCAGGGGCAACCATCGGCTCAGCTCACGCGGGGCGTCCGGATAACGGACTTCCAGATGCACCTGCTGCCGCTCATCCGTGGAGGGATACTCGTCCCGTAACAGCGCGAAGTAGACGTTGACCCGGTTACTGAACCTCAGTAGTTCCAGGTTCCAGTCGAACCACCAGCGGGGGTACTTGTGCCGGAAGAGGATCAGCAACAGCGGAGGAAGAAACAGCATGCCTCCGGCGCTGATCACGACGAACTGGGTCTGCGCCACGGCGAACGACGTTGTCGGGCCGCTCACGAGGCTCAGCACGATCCCGATCGGTATCACCATGAACAGCCGGAAGAACGTGGTGAGTCGGTTGAGCGGCCGATCCGGGTAGTCGACCGCGAACTGGACCGGGTACCCCGCCGCATCCACCGGACCATGATTGATTGTTGACATAGTCATCCCTTCTATTGTCGGCATAGCGGAGACGCACATACCACCGGGATACTCAGCCCCTGCTTGAGGTTTGCGGACAACACACTAGAGGATCAGAGTCCAGGACACACCGGATTTGTCATGTCCGGATCGAAACTGCGACGTCTTCGGCTGAGCGCGAGCCTTGATGACACGAACGCAGTGGGCTGCACTGACCAGACGGGCTGCACTGACCAGACATACGGGTATGGCCGAACTCGACGAGCGCGGTATGGTCCCGGTCTTGGTGGTGAAGCAGTGCCGATCGAGTGTGAGCAACGGCATCGCGGGAGATTCGTTACCGAGCAGTAGTGTCGGGTGCAGTCAGGCGGTGCTGCCCGGAGGTGCCCGATGCCCTACCCCAGCGATCGTGACCGGGACCGGCCGTGGGTGATGCGCACCTATGCCGGACACTCGTCGGCGAGCACGTCCAACGCGCTGTACCGGCGCAATCTCGCCAAGGGCCAGACCGGATTGTCCGTGGCCTTCGACCTGCCCACCCAGACCGGCTACGACCCCGACCACGAGCTCGCCCGGGGTGAGGTCGGCAAGGTCGGTGTGCCGATCAGCCACATCGGCGACATGCGCACCCTGTTCGAGGGCATTCCGCTGGCGCGGGCCAACACCTCGATGACGATCAACGCCACCGCCATGTGGCTGCTGGCGCTGTACACGAGCGTGGCCGAGGAACACGGGGCGGATCCGGCTCAGCTGTCCGGTACCACCCAGAACGACATCATCAAGGAGTACCTGTCCCGGGGAACCTACGTCTTCCCGCCCGGACCGAGCCTGCGGTTGATCACCGATATGGTGGTCCACGCGGTCACCCACCTGCCGAGGTGGAATCCCATCAACATCTGTAGCTATCACCTGCAGGAGGCCGGGGCGACGCCCGTGCAGGAGGTCGCCTATGCGATGTGCACGGCGATCGCGGTGCTCGACTCGGTGCGCGACTGCGGGCAGGTCGCGCGCGAGGACTTCGCCAAGGTCGTCGGCCGGATGTCGTTCTTCGTCAACGCCGGGGTGCGCTTCGTCGAGGAGATGTGCAAGCTGCGTGCCTTCGGGCGGCTGTGGGATGAGACGTGCCTGCAGCGCTACGGGGTGATGGAACCGAAGCTGCGTCGTTTCCGCTACGGCGTGCAGGTCAATTCGCTGGGGCTCACCGAGGTGCAGCCGGAGAACAACGTCCAGCGGATCGTGCTGGAGATGCTCGCGGTGACGTTGTCCCGGGACGCCCGGGCGCGTGCTGTGCAGTTGCCCGCCTGGAACGAGGCATTGGGACTGCCCCGGCCCTGGGACCAGCAATGGGCGCTGCGGATGCAGCAGGTGCTGGCGTACGAGACCGACCTGCTGGAGTACGAGGACCTGTTCGAGGGTTCCCGAGTGGTCGAGGCGAAGGTCACCGAGATCGCCGACGGTGCCCGGGCCGAGATCGACCGGGTGCAGGGCATGGGAGGGGCCATCGCGGCCGTCGAGTCCGGCTATATGAAGTCGGCGCTGGTGTCCTCGCTGGCCGCTCGGCGGCGCCGGATGGAGGACGGTGAGGACGCGGTGGTGGGGGTCAACCGGTTCACCGAGACCGACCCCAGCCCGCTGCAGGCCGAGGGCGCCGGAGCCATCGAGACGGTGGATCCGGCCACCGAGGCCCAGGCGATCGAGGCGATCCGGGCCTGGCGAGCCGGTCGGGACCAGGCGGCGGTGGACGAGGCACTGCGCGGGCTCACCGCTGCGGCCAAGATCGGTGCCAATCTGGTCGAGGCTTCGATGGCGTGCGCACGCGTGGGGGTCACCACCGGGGAGTGGGCCGGCGCCCTGCGTGGCGTGTTCGGCGAGTACCGGGCGCCGACCGGGGTGGCGGCCGCGTCGGCTGCGGGCGAGGCGGGCTCGGCGATCGCACAGGTGCGGGACCGGGTGCGGCGCGCCGGCGAGGAACTCGGCGAACGGCTGCGGATGCTGATCGGCAAACCTGGCCTGGACGGGCATTCCAACGGCGCCGAACAGGTGGCGGTCCGGGCCCGCGATGTCGGTTTCGAGGTGGTCTACCAGGGTATCCGGCTCACCCCGGCGCAGATTGTCGCGGCCGCGGTGCAGGAGGACGTGCACGTGGTGGGCCTGTCGGTGCTCTCCGGCTCACATCTGGAGGTGGTGCCCGCGGTGGTCGACGGCCTGCGCGCGGCGGGTGCCGGGGACGTGCCGGTGGTGGTCGGCGGGATCATCCCCCCCTTTGACGCCGAGGCCCTGCTCGCCAAGGGCGTCGCCAAGGTGTTCACGCCCAAGGATTTCGAGCTCACCGAGATCATGGATCAGATCGTGGAGCTGGTCCGCGCCCGTGGCCAACGTCAGCACCGGTAACCCGTGAGTGGCGTTGGGTACCAGAACACTGTTACGCACTCACCGGCTACTGTGCACCGGTGCGTCTCGTGATCGCCCGTTGTCAGGTGGACTATCTGGGACGGCTGACCGCGCACCTGCCCATGGCGCCGCGGCTGCTACTGGTCAAGGCGGACGGTTCGGTCAGCGTGCACGCTGACGGTGGGGCCTACAAACCGCTGAACTGGATGAGCCCGCCGTGCACGTTGGTGGAGCACCCACAGCGCTGGAGCGTCACCAACAGGGCCGGTGAGCAGCTGATCATCGAGATCGATGAGGTGCTGCACGATTCGCGCCATGAGCTGGGGGTGGACCCGGGTTTGGTCAAGGACGGCGTCGAGGCGCACCTGCAGGCCCTGCTGGCCGAGCACACCGCGACGCTGGGCGCTGGGTTCACCCTGATCCGCCGCGAGTATCCGACCGCGATCGGGCCGGTTGACCTGCTGTGCCGGGATCCCGGCGGGGTGACGGTGGAGGTCGGCGACTCTGCTCGCCGGCCACCCGCCGCTCGGCACTGGGCGGTCGAGGTCAAGCGCCGTGCCACGATCGACGCCGTGGAGCAGCTCAGCCGGTACCTGAATCTGCTGAACCGGGATCCGCTGCTGGCTCCCGTGGGGGGTGTGCTCGCGGCCCAGAGCATTGTTGCGCAGGCTCGGACCCTGGCTGAGGATCGCGGCATCAGATGTGTCGTCGTCGACTACGACGAGCTGCGCGGCATCCCCAGTGACGAGCTGCGACTGTTCTGATCCCCGGCCCCCATCCGCGCGGTGTTCGAACGCGGGGAAGCGGTGAGTGTTGAGGACTTCAGAGTTGCGACATAGACCGGGTCAGTTCTGCAAGACATAGCTGTGTTGTGAAGATGCGACCGGCGAATGGCTGTTCCCCGTATTTCGTTGATGATCTTAATATGCGCTGCTGTTGCGCTCCCCTGAATGAGCTGTCCTAGTCTCCGGGTAACTCCGTTGTTACGTAAAGTGTTACCCGACGATGTTCGTCTGGCGCGGCGCCCGTACTGTCGTATCGCACCGACAGCGATACGGGGTGAGGACGACGATGACTCGGACCGAGGGCGACAGCGGCCAACAAACCCAGGAACAGCAGACTCACTTCACGTCGACGGATCCGAGGACGGGTGAGGTCGTCGGCCAGTATCCGGTGGACGACGAGGTGGCGGTGCGAGCGGCGGTGGTCCGTGCGCGGGAGGCTGCCATGTGGTGGGGCGGCCTCGGGTTCGCCGAGCGTCGCCGTCGGTTGCTGACCTGGTGTTCTCAGCTGACTCGTCGGCTCGACGAGCTGGCTGTCGTGATCAGCGCCGAGACCGGGAAGCCTCTCGATGACGCCCTGATGGAGGGCGTACTCGTGGTCGCCCATCTGGATTGGGCGGCGCGCAACGCGAAGCGGGTGCTGGGCCGTCGCCGAGTTCGCTCGGGTCTGCTGATGGCCCAGGAATTGTCCACAGTGGAATATCAACCCCTCGGGGTGGTCGGAGTGATCGGGCCGTGGAACTATCCCGCTCATACCCCGATGGGATCGATCGGCTATGCCCTGGCGGCAGGTAACGCCGTGGTGTTCAAGCCCAGCGAGTTCACTCCCGGAGTAGGCCGGACGCTGGCCGCGAGCCTGGCGCAGGTGGTGGGGGAGCATTCGCTGCTCCAGGTCGTCACCGGGTTCGGCGAGACCGGAGCTGCGCTGTGCCGGGCTGGTGTCGGCAAGGTGTCCTTCACCGGTTCGACGGCCATCGCGAAGCAGGTGATGGCCACCTGCGCCGAGACGCTGACCCCGGTGCTGATCGAGTGCGGGGGCAAGGACGCCCTGCTGGTTGATGGCGATGCTGACCTCGACAAGGCGGCCTCGGCTGCGGTGTTCGGCGCCATGGCCAACGCCGGGCAGACCTGCGTGGGCGTGGAGCGGGTGTATGTCGTGGACGATGTCGCGGCAGAGTTCACCGACCGGGTGGTCGCCCTCACCCGGGGACTGCGGCCCGGTGGTGAGGAGAGCGCGGATCTGGGTCCCATCACCTCCCCCGAGCAGGTCGACGTGATCCGCACGCATGTCACCGATGCACTCGCCTGCGGGGCCACCGCGCTGGTGGGCGGCACGGAGTCGATCCGTCCGCCCTACGTGGAACCCATCGTGCTGGTGGACGTCCCCGAGAACTCGATCGCGGTGACCGACGAGACCTTCGGTCCCATCCTCACCGTGCACCGCGTCCCCGACCTGGACGAGGCGGTGCAGCGGGTCAATGCCGGTCGTTACGGCCTGGGCGCGGCCGTGTACTCGGCCCGGCGTGGCGCGCAGATCGCCGCTCGGCTGCGGTGCGGGATGGTCTCGGTCAACGGGGTGGTCTGCTTTGCCGCGGTGCCCGCGTTGCCCTTCGGCGGGGTGGGCGACTCCGGGTTCGGGCGGATCCACGGTCCCGACGGCCTGCGGGAGTTCGCCAGGGCCAAGGCGGTCACCCGGCGCCGGTTCCGCCCTGTGCTGGACATGCTCACCTTCGCCCGTCCCCCCTGGGCGATGTCGGCGCTACTGCGCGTCGTCCGGCTCCGTTACGGCCGTTGATGCAGCGAACAGAACAGGTGGGATTGGCCACGCGGCCGATGAAACCCCAGCTCCTCGCGTGGCACGATCGCTGCATCCCCTACAAGGGAGACCCCTCGGCGTCGCGGGAGGCAGCACGATGGCAGAGATCACGACCGTCGGTGTGGTGGGCATGGGCACGATGGGTGCCGGGATCGCCGAAGTACTCGCCCGTAGCGGACTCGATGTCATCGGCGTGGAGGTCGATGAAGCAGGCATCGCCCGGGGCCGGGGTCATCTGGAGCATTCCACCGGCCGTGCCGTCGAACGCGGCAAGCTCGACGAGGCGGCACGGCACCGGCTGCTCGGCCGGATCGGCTTCACCACGAACCTGACCGACCTGGCCGGTGTCGATTTCGTGATCGAGGCCGTGCCCGAACATCTGGATCTCAAGAGCCGGATCGTCACCGAGTTGGACCGGATCGTGCGGGCTGAGGTCGTGCTGGCCTCCAACACCTCCAGCTTGTCGATCACTGAGCTGGCGGTGCACACCAAGCGGCCGGACCGGGTCGTCGGGATGCACTTCTTCAACCCGGCGCCGGTGCTCACGCTGGTCGAGGTGGTGCGCACCGTCGTCACCGATCCCCAGGTGGTCACCGATGTCACCGCGCTGGCCGAGAAGCTGGGCAAGACGCCGGTGGTGATCGGCGATCGGGCCGGCTTCATCGCCAACGGCCTGCTGCTGCGCTATCTCAACCATGCGGCGCGGATGTTCGAGCAGCGTTACGCCATTCGGGAGGACCTCGACGCCGCGATGCGTTACGGCTGCGGGTACCCGATGGGGCCGTTGGCGCTGTTGGACCTCATCGGTCTGGACACCGCCTATGCGATCCTCGACGCGCTGTACCGGCAGTCCCGGGATCGGCTGCACGCGCCGACCCCCCTGCTCAAGCAGATGATCACTGCTGGGCTCCTCGGCCGGAAGTCGGGGCGCGGTTTCTACACCTATGCCGAGCCGGACTCCTCCAGAGTGGTGCCCGATGCCGCTACCCCCGTCGAGGGTGAGCACGGCGCGATGACCCGTCCGATCGAGATGGTCGGCGTGGTCGGCACCGGCACGATGGCCACAGGCATCGCCGAGGTGGTGGCCAAGGGCGGGCACCACGTGATCATCCGGGGGCGCAGCGACAGCCGGACCGAAGACGCGGTGGCGGCGGTGCGTCGCTCGTTGGACAAAGCGGTCAAGCGCGGCAGGCTCGCCGAGTTCGACCGCGACGCCGCGCTGGGCCGGATCGCCGCCACCACCTCGCTGGCTGATTTCGCCGATGTCGACCTGGTGATCGAAGCGGTGGCTGAGGAACTCGACGTCAAGCGGAGGATCTTCGCCACGCTCGACGAGGTGTGCAAACCCGGCGCCATCCTGGCCACGACCACCTCCTCGTTGCCGGTGGTCGAATGTGCCGCCGCCACCTCCCGTCCTGCGGACGTGGTGGGGCTGCACTTCTTCAATCCTGCCCCGGTGATGAAGCTGGTCGAGGTGGTGCAGACGATCAGCACCACCGCCGACGTCGCGGCCACCGCCCGCGAGTTCGCCCGTGCGCTCGGCAAGGTGCCGGTGACCTGTGATGACCGTGCCGGGTTCATCGTCAATGCGCTGCTGTTTCCTTACCTCAACGACGCAGTGCGGATGCTGGAGGCGCACTACGCCTCGGTCGACGACATCGACACCGCGATGCAGGTCGGGGCAGCGCTGCCGATGGGCCCGTTCGCCTTGCTCGACGTGGTGGGTCTGGACGTCTCGCTGGCCATCCAGCGCAGCCTGTATCAGGAGTTCCGTGAACCCGGCTTCGCCCCGGCGCCCCTGCTGGAGCATCTGGTCACGGCAGGCCGCCTGGGCCGCAAAACCGGCAAGGGTTTCCGCGATTATGGCTAGCGCCCCGTGAGTGGGCAGGGGTTCAGCCGCAGCAGCCGCCGCCGCAACATCCCCCGGTGGGTGCCGGGGCGGCAGTACGGTTGGCCTGGCCGGTGGTGGTGCCGGACAGGGCAATGGTGGACAGCAGCCGGACGGTGTCATCGTGGCCGCCGGGGCAGGAGGCGGGTTCGCGGGATGCGCTCATCGGTCTGCTGACCTCGAAGGTCACCGCGCATTCTCGGCAACGGAACTCATAGCGGGGCACATCACGCAGATTACCTGCCATTTCGGGCTACTGTGGACGCTCGTGCCCCGTCGAAACATCCCGCGCCGGGTCCGTGGCGCCGACGTGCCTCCCCTTGCGGGGCCGGCGCTGAACGGATCGGCTTGGGCGAGCCGGGAGAACGGCCCCGACGGGGAGTGGGTGGTACGGACCGTGCCCGGCGGGCAGAGCGTCAAGAGCTACCGCTGCCCGGGCTGTGACCACGAGATCCGCCCGGGTACCCCCCATCTGGTGGTCTGGCCGGCGGGGGAGCACGGGTCGTTGGCCGACCGTCGGCATTGGCACACCCCTTGTTGGACGGCTCGGGCGCGCCGGGCACCCACCCGCAGGCGCCGCTGAGCCGCGGACCACCGGCTCGACCGGCAAGGGGGGATCAGCGGCGAGGGTGCTCAGGTGGCCAGCGCGCTGGTTTCCTCGGTCTTGGGCGCGAGGTGCTCGAACGTGTGGTCGAGGGTCGCGTGCACCGATTGCAGCTGCTCGGCGATCTGACGCCGCACGGTACGCAGCTCCTCGACTCGCCGGGTGGCATCGTTGATCATGGCGTTGGCGCGCTGATCGGCCTCGGTGACGACCCGGCGGGCGACCTCGGTCGCTTCGACTATCCGGCGGTCGGCCTCGGCGATCCGGCGCTCGGCTGCGGCCTTGCTGCGCGCCTCCTCCTCGGCCGACGCGCGCACCGCATCGCTGCGCCGCACCGACATGGTGATGTCGAAGTCTTCCTCGACCTGCTTGCGCTTGGCGGCCGACGCCGCGTCGAGTTCAGCGACCCGCTGTTTCGCCTGCGCCACCGTCTCTGCGGCGCACTGGCGGGCCTGCGTCAGCACCCTTTCGTGCTCGGCTTCCATCTCCGATCGCCGCCGCTGCGTCTCACTGATCAGCTGTTCATAGCGGCCACGTACGTCGCTCGCATCGCTCTCGGCCTCGGCCATCCGGGTGACGGCAGCCGCCTCGGCCCGGGCGATGATCCCGGCGGCCTCGCCCCGGGCCAGCCGCACCATTCGTTTCAGCCGCTCGCTCATCCCCTCGACCGTGTCGGGGGGCGCGGAGAGCCGTTGCAACTCGCGGCGTGCCTCGTCGAGCTCCTGTCGTGCCGCCTCCAACTGCCTGGCGAGCTCCGCCGCCTGAGCGGCACCGGCCTCATTGTCAGCCATGACGATGTGCAAATCGGCCTGGAGTTCCTCGAACCGGTCGTGCACCTGTGCGCGGTCGTATCCGCGACGGACGATGTCGAAGGCGGGCCGTAGCGGAATTAGATCTTGGTCATCAGGGTGGCCCATGAGGCCACGTTACTCATATCGGGTGAGCCCTTACACATCGCGGAAGCGATTGATGTCCGCCAGATGTGTCTCACGCAGCTCACGGTCCCGAACGCCGAGGCCCTCCTCGGGGGACAGACACAGCACGCCCACCTTGCCATGGTGGGCATTGCGGTGTACGTCGAGCGCGGCTTGTCCGGTCTGGTCCAGGGGATAAACGCGGGACAGCGTCGGGTGCACCTTGGCCTTGGCGATCAAGCGGTTGGCCTCCCACGCCTCGCGGTAGTTGGCGAAGTGCGAGCCCACAATGCGTTTGAGATTCATCCACAGGTACCGGTTGTCATAGGAGTGGGTGAAGCCCGACGTCGAGGCGCAGGTGACGATCGTGCCGCCCTTCTTGGCGACGTAGACGCTGGCCCCGAACGTCTCCCGACCGGGATGTTCGAACACGATGTCCGGATCCTCCCCTCCGGTGAGCTCACGGATCGCCGCTCCGAAACGCTTCCACTCCCGGGGGTCCTGGGTGTGTTCGTCGCGCCAGAAGCGGAATCCCTCCGCGGTGCGGTCGATCACCAGTTCGGCCCCCATCCGCCGGCATATCTGTGCCTTCTGCGGGCTGGACACCACGCACACGGGCGTCGCCCCGCCGTTGAGCGCGAACTGGGTCGCGTAGGAGCCCAGCCCCCCGGAGGCGCCCCAGATCAGCACCGTGTCGCCCTGCTTCATATCGGCGCCGTTGCGGGAGACCAACTGCCGGTAGGCGGTGGAGTTGACCAGCCCGGGGCTGGCTGCCTCCTCCCAGGACAGGTGCGCCGGCTTGGGCATCAGCTGGTTCGACTTGACCAACGCCAGCTCGGCCAAGCCGCCGAAGTTCGTCTCGAAGCCCCAGATCCGCTGCTCGGGGTCGAGCATCGTGTCGTTGTGCCCTTCGGGGTGCTCCAACTCCACCGAAAGGCAGTGCGCCACCACCTCGTCTCCCGGCTGCCAGGCGTTCACCCCCGCTCCGGCGCGCAGTACCACGCCTGCCAGGTCGGACCCGACCACCTGATAGGGCAGGTCATGGCGGGCGGCCAGCGGTGAGGTGCGGCCATAGCGTCGCAGGAAACCGAAGGTGGGCATCGGCTCGAAGATCGACGTCCACACCGTGTTGTAGTTGATGGCGCTGGCCATCACGGCGACCAACGCCTCGCCCGGACCCAGCTCGGGTATCGGCACGTCGTCCACGTGCAGCGACCGGCGCGGGTCCTTGTCAGCGCTGGACAGCCCGGCGAACATGTCGACGTCGTCGGCGTGCACCGTCACCGCCCGGTAGCTGTCCGGCAGCGGCAGTATCCGGATCGCGTCGAGATCGTCAGCAAGGATGGCATCGAGGATCGTCTTCACCGGTCGTCCCTTCCCACTGGAGCAGCTCCCGCCTTCCCCCGGGCGGCAGCCGCATTCACGTTACCGGGCGGTAACGAATCCCTATAGCTCCGAGTGAGTGAGCGCACGGACCTCGGGGACCGATCAGGGAAACTGCGATAAGCGGTGTATAACGTGGTGTACGGATCGGACCAATAATCTATCTCACCGATGAGCAGCGGACCGCCCTCACCGCGCGGGCTGCCGCCGAGGGCACATCGACCGCCGAACTGGTCCGTCGGCTCATCGACCAGGCGCTGCTCGGAGCGAACGAGGATCTTGTGTGCTCATCGCCGATCTCTGCGGGATCGATGCCGCGCGAGATACCGATGGTCAGCTCGGCGTGCCCGACTCGGCCGTCGGTCATCACGATCGGCGCACCGCTTTTGTCGGTGCTACCCGGGAAAACCGGGACATGACCGTCGTGGTGGGCGAGCCGTTGCATTCGTTTGCGGCTGTCGGCCGCCGAGGCGCGGGTGCGGTGGATGGCCCCGCCCCTGCTGAGGATCCTGCTCCGACCTCTCCCGCGCGGGGTGAGTTGTGGTTACGGGACCGCCACGACGGGCGGCGGGGGTCGGAGGACTGGCTGGATCACTGCCCGGCCGTTGACGACAGGCGTCGTGCTGCGGAGCCGTTGCACTACGGTCAGGGTCGTGGTGGAGACCTGGCATCCGGCAGCACCCGGCGTCTTGCGCCTGCCGTCGGGTCGGCTCGTGCGCGGGCGCGGTCTGGGGCGGCAGCTTCCCGGAGGACCGCTACCGGTCTTCGCCCTCTACCTGCTCGGGAAGCGGCCACCGACCGTCGAGTGGGCGGCACGGTGGCTACGGTGGCCCGATTTCCGGCTACCCAGCGATCACCTGGACGCTGTGGACGCCCTTCAAGAAGTGTGGCGGCGGGCTGAGCTCGAGCGGGTGGAGATCGCGTGCCGGGGCGGTCGGGGGAGAACCGGTACCGCTCTGGCCTGCCTGCTGGTCCTGGATGGAGTACCGGCCGAGCGGGCCGTGGCGTACGTACGCGAGCACTACGATGTCCGCGCCGTCGAAACTCCATGGCAGCGGCGGTACGTCACGAGGTTCCCCGCGCGGTAGCTGCCGACCGACCGCCTGCGTCCGTCGGCGGTTCACCGCCACGCCCCACGGGCAGCTGATCGAGCTGGTCCTAGGGCACCGGCGCCTATCCCGTTCAGTGCTCCGACGCGGGTTCCACCAGTTCGATCAGCACGCCGCCGGTGTCCTTGGGATGCACGAAGTTGACTTTGGAGCCAGCGGTGCCGCGCCGGGGAGTGGCGTAGATCAGCCGCAGACCTGCGGCGCGCACCGCCGCCATCGCTGCCTCGATGTCGGTGACCCGGTAGGCCAGTTGCTGCAAGCCGGGGCCGCTGCGGTCCAGGAACTTGGCGATGGTGGACTCCGGGCCCAGCGGGGCGAGCAGCTGGACCATGGTGCCGGGGTCGCCCGGAGCGCGCAGCATGCCCTCGCGCACCCCTTGCTCCTCGTTGACCTCCTCGTGGGCCAACTCCAGTCCGAAAACCCGGCGGTGGAACTCGACGGCCGCATCGAAATCGGGCACCGCGATACCCACATGGTCGATCGCGACGAGGAAGGGCTGGACCGGGTGCATGATGGGAGCTTACGAAAGGGTGCGGCCGGCCGGGGTGTGCTCGTTCTCACCAGGGTGAGCCGGCCACGTCGCGCGGTATGGTCCGCTGACAGGCCCTTAGCAGGGAGATCACCCCGCCCGTCACGCCGGAGGTCGCACCATGACCCCATCCGTCATCGTCGCCGGAGCCCGCACCCCGATGGGTCGGTTACTCGGTTCGCTCAAGGACTTCTCCGCCGCTCAGTTGGGTGGCTTCGCCATCAAGAGCGCGCTGCAACGGGCAGGCGTGCGGCCGGAGCAGGTGCAGTACGTGATCATGGGTCAGGTGCTCACGGCGGGCGCGGGCCAGATCCCGGCCCGCCAGGCCGCGGTCAACGCCGGCATCGGCATGAACGTGCCCGCCGTGACCATCAACAAGGTGTGCCTGTCGGGGTTGAACGCCATTGCACTGGCCGACCAGCTGATCCGGGCCGGTGAGTTCGACATCATCGTGGCCGGTGGGCAGGAGTCGATGACCCAGGCGCCGCATCTGTTGCCCAAGTCCCGCACCGGGTTCAAGTACGGTGACGTGACGATGCTGGACCACATGGCCTACGACGGTCTGCACGATTCCTTCGACCAGGTCTCCATGGGTGCCTCCACCGAGAAGCACAACGCGCGTCACCAGCTGACCCGCCAGGAGCAGGACGAGTTCGCCGCCCGCTCGCACCAGCGGGCCGGGCGGGCCGTGGAGAGCGGATTGTTCGCCGAGGAGATCACCCCGATCATCGTGCCCCAGCGCAAGGGCGACCCCGTCGTGGTGGACGCCGACGAGGGCATCCGGCCGGACACCACCGTCGAAGGGTTGGCCCGGCTGCGCCCGGCGTTCTCCGCCGACGGCACGATCACCGCAGGGTCGTCCTCGCCGATCAGCGACGGTGCGGCGGCAGTGGTGGTGATGAGCCGGGACACAGCCGAGGAACTCGGGTGCGGCTGGCTGGCCGAGATCGGCGCGTACGGAATGGTCGCCGGCCCGGACGACTCCAGCCTGCACGAGCAACCCGCCAACGCGGTGCTGGCGGCCTGCCAGAAGGAGGGCATCGAGCCTGCCGAACTGAATATCGTCGAGATCAACGAGGCGTTCGCCGCAGTCGGGGTGGTGTCGACGCGCAAGCTGGGGATCGATCCGGAACGGGTGAACCCTCATGGTGGTGCGATCGCGCTGGGCCATCCCATCGGTGCTTCCGGGGCTCGGCTGGCCCTGCACCTGGCCTTGGAGCTGCGTCGGCGAGGCGGTGGGGTGGGCGCTGCGTCCCTGTGCGGCGGCGGCGGCCAGGGCGATGCGTTGATCCTGAGGGTTCCAGGCGGCGGCGAGGCGTGAGCCGTCGAGTCCGCGATGTCGACGACCTGGTGCTCCGCGCTCAGCAGGGCCAGGCTCGGGCGGTCGCCCGACTGATCTCGCTGGTCGAGGACGGTGCCGCGGAATTGCGGGAGGTCGCCTCCGCGCTGGCCCCCTACACCGGTCGGGCTCAGGTCGTCGGTATCACCGGACCTCCGGGAGTCGGCAAGTCGACCTCCACCAACGTGCTGGTCACCGCGCTGCGAGCGGCGGGAAAGAAGGTGGGTGTGCTCGCCGTCGACCCGTCGTCCCCCTTCTCCGGTGGTGCCCTGCTGGGTGACCGGGTGCGGATGCAGGACCACGCGCTGGACGGCGGGGTGTTCATCCGCTCGATGGCGACTCGCGGACATCTGGGTGGCATCGCCTGGGCGACCCCGCAGGCCCTGCGGGTGCTCGACGCCGCGGGCTGCGATGTGGTGCTGGTGGAGACCGTCGGTGTCGGTCAGTCCGAGGTGGCGGTCGTGTCGCTGGCCGACACCACCTTGGTGCTGCTGGCGCCGGGGATGGGTGATGGGATCCAAGCCGCCAAGGCGGGCATTCTGGAGGTCGCCGACGTCTTCGTGGTCAACAAGGCCGATCGGGACGGTGCCGACCAGACCGTCCGGGACCTCAAATACATGATCTCCCTGGGGCGCCGGGAGCAAGAAGGTCCTCGCTGGCGACCGCCGATCGTGCGCACCGTGGCCAACCGGGCCGAGGGTCTCGACGATCTCGTTGGTGCGATCGAGGAGCATCGGAGCTGGATGGTCACCCATGGTGAGCTCGATGCACGCCGGCAGCGCCGTGCCGAGGCCGAGATCGAAGCCATCGCGCTGGAGCAGTTACGCGAGCGGTTCGGTGATGTCCGGCGTGGTGGCGGCGAACCGGGGAGCTCGGCGGGGGGACTATCCGGGCTGGCCAAACGGGTTGTCGCGGGTGAGCTGGATCCGTACCGCGCGGCGGATAAGTTGCTCGCCGAACTCGGCGTCTGATCCGGCAAAAGGACGCTGACAGCCACGAAAGTGGGCCGAATCCACGAATGGGTGACCCCTAAAGTATGTCACCTGGACGTGCTGCACGTCTCACAGTCACAAAATGTTTCGCGTTCCTCACGGTGTGCTCTACACTCGGTCGGAGTATTGTGGGGGAATCGCTGACGTGCCGTCGCAGTCGTGGCGGCGGGATTGGCGCGATCGAGTACGGGGGGATGTGCTGAGGAGTGGTCGCTACTTGTGGAGCGGCCGGTGCCGGAAACCATAGCGACGGGATCGGCCGGATGGATAGCCTCGAGACTGTAGAAAGTGTGGTGCGTCACCTCGTCAAGCTGGTGCGCAGACAGTGTCCCGAGTCCCTGAGTACGGCGAATGGGCCCATCCTCGACCTGCAGGTCGATGATGTCCGGTGTCGGCTCGAGGCGGCCGGTTCTCCTTATGCGGCGCCGGTGGGGGGCCCGCTCAGCAGGCGGGAGACGGAGGTCGCGGTCATGGTGGCCCAGGGGTATCCGAACAAGACGATTGCCGCGGTGCTCGAAATCAGTTCTTTCACCGTTTCGTCTTATCTTCGTCGGATTTTCGCCAAGCTCGGTGTCAATACACGGGCGGCGATGGTTGCCCGCGCTTTGGAGAATCGCCTGCTGCCCGAACCGGTCACCTCGGTCGATACCGATTCAGACCCCGCGCGGGCCAGGACGCGCTGACATTCGCCACTGCGAAAGTGGTTGACTGCGGCTCTTGTTTGAACGCCATCCGCTGTGCCACCGCAGGGATGCACAACACTGCTGTGTCAACGCTGACGTGCGTGTATGCAGGCGGGTGCATGGTGTCTAACCTCGGTATCGAGGTGATTTCATACAGCTGAAGGGGGAGAGTTGACAGTGACCAGTCTCGAATCTGATGGGGAACTGCTCACCACCATGAGCACGCTCGGTGCCGAGCCCGAGCCGGATAGTCAGCAATACGCTCATGGCATGACGGCGAATGACCAAGAGGAAATCGATCTGCGCGGTGAACGCGATCGCGATGCGGGCGCCACGCACCCATGGCGGTCAGTATGATTCCTGTCAATAAATATTCCAGTCGGCTGGGTGAGCGGGTCCGCCTGGTTGTGCTGCACACCAGCGAGGGTGCCCGCGATGTCGCCTCACTGGCCGCGTATCTCAACCGTCCCGGTGTGCAGGCCAGCTATCACGGAGCCGTCGACGATCAGCGTTACGAGGCCTACGTCAACTACTCGAATGCCGCATGGCATCTGCGCAACGGCAACCAGGAATCCGACGGATTATGCCTGTGCGCGTTCGTCCGCTGGTCGCGTGACGAATGGCTGCGCCATTCCCGGATGCTGGAGCTGGCCGCCGCCTGGATCGCCGAGCGGTGTCTGGCCCGGCGGGTCCCGATCCGGCTGCTGAGCGCCGCCGAGGTCGGGGACGCCATCCGCAACGACGCGCACCCCGGGGGGGTGTGCGACCACTATCGCTACACCGTGGGTACCGGCGATGGCACCCACACCGATGTCGGGAGGAACTTCCCTTTCGACGTCGTCATGGCCCGTGCCCAGCAGCTCGCCGGGAAGGGCCCGGGGCCGGCTTTCACTGAGGAGGACCAAGACGTGCAGAACTATCCCATCAGCGGCACCGGTCGGATGGTGCTGATCTGCCCGACCGGCGATGCGGCGGCCAACAACCGCCACGCCTGGCTGTCCGCCGCCGTGCTGGACGGCACCGGCTCCATCCGGGTGTTCGCCCAGGGCGCGCGCCAGGGCATCCACGACTGGTGGTGGAACGAGCAGGAGCTCGCCACCACGGCGGACAACCTGCTCCGGCGGCCGTGGATGCAACTGCGAAGCGGCGTCACGCATCTGGTCATCTCGTGGGATCTGACCAAGGCCAAGGGCGGCGGAGTGCTGTGCCTGGAAACCCGACCACAGGCGTGAACTCGCTCCGCCGGGAGCCGACCGGCTGCTGATCCCGCGCGGCGGTGACCGCGCTCAGGGCTGGTCGGTGAAGTCACCTGCGGCCCGGCGCACCTGGGTGAGCAGCGCGGTGAGTTGATCGCTCTGCGCGGTGTCCAGCCCGACGAGTCCGAAGTCGATGTCGGTCAGCGCCACCGTGGCCACCTTCTGGCGTTGCCGCCCCGACTCGGTGATCGCCACCAGGGTGGTGCGTCGATCAGTGGGGTGGGCGGTGCGCTCGACCAGTTGATCGGCCTCCAGCCGGTCGACGATGTTGGTCACGCTGGTCGGGTGCAGTTGCAGGCGCTGGCCCATGACTTTCATCGGCAGGCTGCCCTGGCGGGAGAAGAGCAGCAGCACCAGCGCCTCATAGCGGGCGAAGGTCAGGCCGTGCGGGCGCAGCGCCGCATCCACTGCGGACTGCAAGATCTGCTGCACGCGCATCACATTGGTGACGGCGGCCATCGTCCCGGCGGGCCCGATCCGGTCGTGCCACAGCCGTGCGGCGCGATCGATCGGGTCGAACGGCAGCGGGTGATGCGAGGGCATGGGTAAAACTTAGCGGTTCACGGTTGTGACCGGACACACCTGGCGAACTTTAGTAGGACATCCTACAGTCGGACGTAACATCGGTCTGCCAGGAGGCTCGCATGATTGACGCCTACGACCGCCGTACCGGCGACTCCCCGACCGCCGACCCGCAGGCCGGCCGGGAGCGCTGGCGGCGCCGTTACGCCGAGGCCGAAGCGGCAGGCAAGATCCGGGACGCCGACTTCACCACCCTGTCCGGCCTCGATGTCGAGCCGGTGTACGGACCTCGGGAGGGCGATACCGTCGAGGGCTTCGAGCGTATCGGCTGGCCGGGTGAATATCCCTTCACCCGCGGTATCCACTCCACCGGCTATCGCGGTCGTACCTGGACGATTCGTCAGTTCGCGGGATTCGGCAACGCCGAGCAGACCAACGAGCGCTACAAGCAGATTCTGCGAAATGGCGGCGGTGGGCTCTCGGTCGCCTTTGACATGCCTACTCTCATGGGCCACGACTCCGACGATCCGCGCAGCCTGGGTGAGGTCGGCCATTGTGGGGTGGCCATCGACAGCGCCGCCGACATGGACGTCCTGTTCGCCGACATCCCGCTGGAGCAGGTCACCACCTCGATGACGATCTCCGGTCCCGCGGTGCCGATATTCTGTATGTACCTGGTCGCCGCGGAAAGGCAGGGCGTGGCGATCGAAAAGCTCAACGGCACCTTGCAGACGGATATCTACAAAGAGTACATCGCGCAGAAGGAGTGGCTGTTCCCCCCCGAGCCGCACTTGCGGCTCATCGGTGATCTGATGGAGTACTGCACGGAGAAGATCCCGGCCTACAAACCATTGTCGATCTCGGGTTACCACATCCGGGAAGCCGGTGCGACAGCCGCGCAGGAATTGGCGTTCACGCTGGCCGACGGCTTCGGTTACGTGGAGTTGGGTCGTTCCCGTGGACTCGACGTCAACCGTTTCGCCAGTGGCCTGACCTTCTTCTTCGATGCTCATGTGGACTTCTTCGAAGAGATCGCCAAATTCCGCGCTGCCCGACGCATCTGGGCTCGCTGGATGCGCGATGTCTATGGCGCAACCAGCGATAAAGCGCTGTGGATGCGCTTCCACACCCAGACCGCGGGTGTCTCGCTCACCGCGCAGCAGCCGTACAACAATGTGGTGCGCACCGCCATCGAGGCGCTGGCGGGAGTGCTGGGTGGGACCAATTCCATGCATACCAACGCCCTGGACGAGACGCTGGCACTGCCCAGCGAGCGTTCCGCCGAGATCGCTCTGCGTACCCAACAGGTGATCATGGAGGAGTCCGGGGTGGCCAACGTGGTCGATCCCCTGGGCGGCTCCTGGTACGTCGAGGCGCTGACCGACCGGATCGAAGCCGAGGCCGAGCGAATTTTCACCCGTATCAAGGACATGGCAGCGACCGCTGTACCGTCGGGCCGGCATGCCATCGGCGAGATGACCTCCGGGATCCTACGGGGCATCGAGGAGGGCTGGTTCACCGGCGAGATCGCCGATGCCGCTTTCGCCTACCAGCAGGCCCTGGAAAAGGGTGACAAGAAGACCGTCGGCGTGAACACCCTCACCGAATCGGTCACCGACGGGCTGGAGATCCTGCGGGTCAGCCACGAGGTCGAGCGTGCGCAGAATCGGCTGCTGGCGCGGCGTCGTGCGCAGCGGGACGAGGCAGGTGTCCAGCGGGCGCTGGCGGCGATGGTCGAGGTCGCCGACGGCGGGGGCAACCTCATCGAGCCGATGCTGGCCGCGGCGCGTGCCGAGGCCAGCCTGGGAGAGATCTGCGGGGCGCTGAAGGGACAGTGGGGGGAGTACCGCGAACCGGCGCGGTTCTGAAGTCCGGCCCCGTCCGGTGCCCGGATTCGCCGAGGCTTCTCCGACTCGCGGAAACGCGGTGACCGGGGATCCCTCCGCCGGGGGCGCGTGCCAGGATAGTAGGTGTGAGCAGGCCCAACCCCCCGCAGACTCGAGCCATGTCCGCCGCCATCTCCGGCGCCGTTGATCTGTCCGCGCTCAAGGCGCGGGCCGATTCCGCGAGCAAACCGGGGCGAAGCGGCGCCCGGGCCGATGCGAGCGAACACTGGATCACCGACGTCACCGAGCAGAGCTTCCAGGTTGACGTCGTCGAACGGTCCACCCGGGTGCCCGTCGTGGTGGACCTCTGGGCGAGCTGGTGCGGTCCGTGCCTGCAGTTGTCCCCGGTCCTCGAACGGCTCGCCCGGGCCGGCGGCGGCACCTGGGTACTGGCCAAGGTGGACGTCGACGCGAATCCCGGGATCGCCCAGCTCTTCGGCGTCCAGTCCCTTCCTGCCGTCGTCGCGATCGCCGAGGGCCGGCCGGTGGACGCCTTCACCGGTGCCCTGCCCGAGCCTCAGGTACAGGAGTGGATCGCCAGGCTGGTGAGCGCGCTGCGGGAGCAGATGCCCGGCATCAAAGCCGCGGAACAGGCCGCGGCCCGCTCTGGCGCCGGGCAGCCCCAGCCGGACGCCCAGCCCGACGATCCCCGATTCACTGCCGCCGAGACCGCTCTGCAGGCCGGTGATTATGTCGCCGCCCAGACCGCCTACCAGCAGATCCTGGACAACGAGCCGGGCAACGAGGAAGCCAGGGCCGCGCTGGCCCAGGTCCGCTTTCTGGCCAGGGCCGAAGCGGTCGACCCGTCCGCCGTGGCCCGGGCCGACGCCGCGCCCGAGGATGTCGACGCGCAGCTCGCCGCGGCCGATGCCGAAGTGGCCGACCAACAGGTGGAGCGGGCCTTCGCGCGATTGGTCGACGCCGTGCGCCGACTGAGCGGGGAGGACCGGGACCGGGTCAGGGCACATCTCGTCCAGTTGTTCGAGCTCTTCACCCCCGACGATCCGCGAGTCGCCGCCGCTCGCCGCGCCCTGACCCGCGCCCTGTTCTGACCCCGGACCCGTGAGTGGCATTCGGTGCTGGAACACCCTTATCCACTCACAGGTCGCAGGCAGCCACGCCGTCGAGTGTCCCGGCTCGGAACTCCTCTACCCGCGCAAAGCCGGAAGCCAGCCCGCGGCCGGAGATATCGCGGGAAACGTAGTCGAAGCCGAGCAGTACCTGGACGGCTTCGTCCAGGTCACCGGGGGACAGCCCGAAGCTGTCCGTGCGCTGGAGCAGGGTGCCCGTGTAGGTGCCGGCCAGACACAGCACACCACGGCGAGCCGACTCGCCCTCGGTCGGCAGGCCCAGCGCGTCCAGCGCGGCCAGGCTGTAGCGGCTGGCCAACAGGGTCCCTGTGGAGTAGTCCCCGATCTCCGCGTGGAGTTCGGGTAGCTGGCCCGAGGTGTCGAGTTCGAGGGTGTCGACATCGGTGGAGCCGATGGCGGCGGGGCAGAACGCGGCCGGACCCTGTTTGCCCGTGCACTCCAGGCTTTGCTGATCGGGGCGCAGCTGGGGAGGCTGCCACTGCCCACCCCGCGCGGTGACGAGACCCGCGAAATAGGCGTCCAGGTCCGGGATGATCGACCGGACGAGGTCGGCGAAGCGCAGGTTGCCACCTCGGCGCAGGTCATCGACCGTGGCGAAGCGTTCCTGAGTGAAGGTCCGGTTGGCCACCGAGAAGTCCGCGCACCGTTGCGGCCCCTCCTGATAGCCGTCCTGGAAGGCCGAGACCCGATCGAAGGCGTTGCCGTGCGCCTGGATGTCCTCTGCCGCGATACCCACCGGATCCCGGAAGGTCACCAGCGCGCTGAGCGCCAGATCCAGCCTCTCCTCGTCGAGGCGCAGGTGCTCGGCATTACCCTCGGCCACCCACCGCACGAAAGAACCGGCGTAGCAGTCCGCCATCGCTTCGGTGAGGACCGTCGGGTAGCGGCCGGGTTGGCGCTGTTCCAGCGCCGGGTCGATACCGAGCCGGTTGTGCACGGCATGGCCGACCTCATGGGCCAGGACCACCACCACCCCACCGTCGCCGTAGCGCTCGCGCAGCGCGGGCAACAGCACGGCCCGGTCCCAGGCGATGGCGTCGGTGTCCGCGCAGTAGAAGGCATTGCCTCTCAACTGGGCTGACATCTCCAGGCATGGTGGCGGCGACGCCTGCGGGTCGCTGGTGTCCACCGAGTAGAACCCGCCGGAAAGATCCCGCCACGGCATGCCGAAGGTGCGCTCGAAGGTCGTGCGCCAGTAGGACTGCACGTCGAGCACCGTGGCCGCGGCCAGCTCATCGATCGGGCCCCCGTCGGTGCCGCGCAGCACGCTGGTATCCGCCGGAGCGATGATCACGTCCTCGCCGGACGGCGAGCTGCGACTGACGGTGATCGCGCAGCCCCCGACGGTGAGTACCCCGGTACCCAGGAGCAGGGCGAGCAGCACGATCAGCGGTGTGTTGCGACGCACCGGCGTGGAGGGTCGGGGTGAGTGCATCGCGTCAGTTTCCCACTCAGGGCAATGCCATGGGGGGACGCGTCAGGGGTGACGCGTCAGGCGCCGCTTGCGCTCCGTTGCTCCGAGCCCGCGGGGACGAGCCACAGCACCCCGGCTGGGGGCAACCGCAGCACCGCGGAGCAGCTCCGTCCGTGCCAGGGGCTCTCCACGGCGATGACCTCACCGAGGTTGCCGACCCCGGATCCGCCGTAGCGCTCGGAATCGGTGTTGAACACTTCGCTCCAGCGTCCCACGAACGGCAACCCCACCCGGTAGTCCTCATGGGGAGCGCCGGCGAAGTTCGCCAGGCAGACCAGCGCCGACCCGTCGTCCCCCCAGCGCACAAAGCTCAGCACATTGCCCTCGGCGTCGTTCGCGTCGATCCACTCGAATCCGGCGTAGGTGTGATCCTGGCTGAACAGCGCCCGGTGCGCTCGGTAGGTGGCGTTGAGGTCGCCGACCATCGTCAGCAGCCCGCCGTGCAGCGGCTCGTTCACCAGTGCCCAGTCCAGCGAGCGGCTCTCGGCCCACTCCGCGGGCTGGCCGAACTCACTTCCCATGAACAGCAACTGCTTGCCGGGGTGAGCCCACATATAGGCCAGCAGGGACCGCAGATGGGCCGCCTTGTTCCAGTCGTCGCCCGGCATCCGGGTCCACAGCGAACCCTTGCCGTGCACCACCTCGTCATGCGAGAGCGGCAACACGTAGTTCTCGCTCCAGGCATATACCAGCGAGAAGGTCAGCTGGTTGTGGTGGTAGGTGCGGTGCACCGGATCGTGCCCGGCGTATTCGAGGGTGTCGTGCATCCAGCCCATGTTCCACTTGAAGCCGAAGCCCAGGCCGCCCAGGTAGGTCGGACGGGTGACGCCGGGCCAGGCGGTGGATTCCTCGGCGATCGTCATGACGCCGGGGTGGCGCTTGTAGACGGTCGCGTTCATCTCCTGCAGGAACGCCACCGCCTCCAGATTCTCCCGTCCACCGTGCACATTGGGCTCCCACTGGCCCTGCTCGCGGGAGTAGTCCAGATAGAGCATCGAGGCCACCGCGTCCACCCGCAGGCCGTCGATGTGGAACTCCTCGAGCCAGTACAGCGCGTTGGCCACCAGGAAGTTGCGGACCTCGTTACGTCCGAAGTCGAAGATCAGGGTGCCCCAGTCGGGATGCGCCCCCCGCCGCGGGTCGGCGTGCTCGTAGCAGGGCGCGCCGTCGAAGCGGGCCAGCGCCCATTCGTCCCGCGGGAAGTGCGCGGGCACCCAGTCGATGATCACGCCGATCCCGGCGCGATGCAGGGTGTCGACGAAGTAGCGGAAATCGTCGGGGGAGCCGTAACGCGACGTCGGGGAGTAATAGGAGGTGATCTGGTAGCCCCAGGAACCGCCGAACGGGTGCTCGGCCACCGGGAGCAGCTCGATGTGGGTGAAGCCGGTGGCCTTCAGATGCTCGACGAGCTGGTCGGCGATCTCGCGATAGCCCAGACCTTGCCGCCAGGATCCCAGGTGTATCTCATAGACGCTCATCGGTTCCGCGCCCAGTTGGGCGCCGGCTCGGTGGGCCAGCCACTGCGCGTCGTCCCAGGAGTGGGCAGGCGCGGCGGCGACCACCGAGGCGGTGTTCGGCGGGACTTCGGTGGCCCGCGCCATCGGGTCCGCCTTCTCGTGCCAGTTGCTGTCCGGGCCCAGCAGCCGGAACTTGTACCGCGTGCCGGGGCCGACGCCGGGCAGGAAGATCTCCCACACTCCGGAGGAGCCCAGCGAGCGCAGCGGGGTGGCAAGCCCGGACCAGCCGTCGAAGTCACCGCAGATCCGCACCCCTCGGGCATGGGGCGCCCACACCGCGAACGAGGTGCCCATGACCACGCCACCCTCGGTGGTGTAGGTCCGCGGCTGCGCGCCCAGCACCTCCCACAACCGCTCGTGCCGGCCCTCCCCGATGAGGTGCAGATCGACCTCGCCCAAGGTGGGCAGCCAGCGGTACGGATCGTCGGTGATCTCGGTGTGCTCGCCGTGGCGGACCTGCAGCCGGTAGTCGCCCGGCGGGGCGGGCACCACCCCGTGGAACAACCCCTCGGGGGTGCGCTCCAGGGGGTGCGGGGTGTCGTCGATGAGGACGGTCACCTCATCGGCGTGCGGGCGCAGTACCCGGAACACGATGCCTTCGGGGTGGGGGTGGGCGCCGAGCACCGAGTGCGGGTCGTGATGCTCCCCGGCGAGCAGCTTGCGCAACTCCCCGGCGGGCGGTGCACTCGACGTCACGGCAGCGGCCGGCGCGGCGCTTCCGGTGACCGGCCCGGCGCTGCTGTCCGCCGGTGCGGTGCTGTCCTGGTCGTGCACGGCCTCGTCCTCTACGCGTCCAGATCTCCGCATATGCCCAGTCTGTCCGTTACCGCCTGGTTGCGCCGCCCGGGGGCTGGTGCGGACCACCAGCGGGGGTCATCAACCGGATGCCGAGCCGAGGCCCCCGTCGTCCCGCAGGCCCCCGTAGTCACGTAGTGCCTCGGCTGCCCGGGCCATCTCCTCGGCGTTGAGCAGCCGAGGGGTGCCGAGCAGGCTGGCCCGGGACCACAGCGCGGAGACCCATTCGAGGATGGTCGCGTACGAGTAGGCCCGCTCCAGCGACGGGCCCACCGTCACCGCGCCGTGGTTCTGCAGGATGACGGCGGAGCTGCGCGACAGCGCCCCGACGACCCGGTCGCCCAGCTCCGTGCTGCCCGGCGTGGCATAGGGGGCGACCCGGACCGCCTCGCCCAGGAAGGTCAGCAGGTAGTGGATGGGTGGCAGCTCGGTGGCCACGGTGGAGAC